>NZ_JBBAYJ010000014.1 GCF_037153975.1 Aquipuribacter sp. SD81 | reverse complement strand
GCCGCGGCGGCCCCCGCGGCCTCGGCCCCCGCGCCGAGCGCCCCGCGCCCGGCCGCACCCCGTCCGGCTGCGCCCGCGCAGCCGGGTGCCCCGGCCGAGACCGGCCAGGACGCGCAGCCGGGTCAGGGTGGTCAGGGCCAGGGCGGTCAGCGCCCGGGTCCCCGACCCGGTCCGGCCCGTCCGGGCAACAACCCGTTCGCCCCGAGCCAGGGCATGCCCCGCCCCGGCGGCGGCGCGCGCCCGGGGAACAACCCCTTCGCCCCCAGCCAGGGCATGCCGCGGCCGCAGGGCCGTGGTGCGGCGGGCCCCGGTGGTCCCCGCCCCAGCCCGGCGGGCATGCCCCCGCGCCCGAACCCCGGCATGATGCCGCCCCGTCCGGCCGCGAGCCGGCCGGGCCCGGGTGGTCCCGGTGGTCGTGGTCGTCCCGGTGGTCCGGGTGGTCCCGGTGGTCGCGGTCGCGGCCCCGGTGGTCCCGGCGGCGGTCCCGGTGGTCCCGGCGGTCCCGGTCGTCTGCCCAGCAGCGGCGGGTTCGGCAAGGGCTCCCGCGGTCGCGGCGGCACGCAGGGCGCCTTCGGCCGCGGCGGCGGCCGCCCGGTGCGCGCGCGCAAGTCGAAGCGGGCGAAGCGCCAGGAGTTCGACAACATGTCCGCGCCCACGATGGGCGGCGTGGACGTCCCCCGTGGCGACGGCACCACGATCGTCCGGCTGCGTCGCGGCTCGTCCCTGACGGACTTCGCCGACAAGATCGACGCGAACCCCGGCTCGCTCGTCAAGGTGCTCTTCGGCCTCGGTGAGATGGCGACGGCGACGCAGTCGCTCGACGAGGACACGTTCCGTCTGCTCGGCACCGAGCTCGGCTTCGACGTGCAGATCGTCTCGCCGGAGGACGAGGACCGCGAGCTCCTCGAGGGCTTCGCCATCGACCTCGACGAGACGTACGACGACGAGGCGCTCATGCCGCGCCCGCCGGTCGTCACGGTCATGGGCCACGTCGACCACGGCAAGACGAAGTTGCTGGACGCCGTCCGCTCCACCGACGTGGTGGCGGGGGAGTCCGGTGGCATCACGCAGCACATCGGCGCCTACCAGGTGCACCACGACCACGAGGGCGTCGACCGCCCGCTCACCTTCATCGACACCCCGGGTCACGAGGCCTTCACGGCCATGCGTGCCCGTGGTGCGAAGGTGACGGACATCGCGATCCTCGTCGTGGCCGCCGACGACGGCGTCATGCCGCAGACCGTCGAGGCGCTCAACCACGCCCAGGCGGCGGACGTGCCGATCGTGGTCGCGGTCAACAAGGTCGACAAGGCGGGCGCCAACCCGGACAAGGTCAAGGGCCAGCTCGCCGAGTACGGCCTCGTGTCCGAGGACTACGGCGGCGACACGATGTTCGTCGAGGTGTCGGCGCTGCAGCGCCTCGGCATCGACGACCTGCTCGAGGCCGTCATCCTCACCGCGGACGCCGCGCTGGAGCTGCGGGCGGCGCCCGACACCGACGCGCGCGGCATCTCGATCGAGGCGAACCTCGACAAGGGCCGCGGCCCGGTCGCGACCGTCCTCGTGCAGCAGGGCACGCTCCACGTCGGCGACGCGATCGTCGCCGGGACCGCCTACGGGCGCGTGCGGGCGATGTTCGACGAGCACGGCAACTCCCTGGACGAGGCGCTTCCCGCCCGTCCGGTGCAGGTGCTGGGCCTGACGAGCGTCCCGGGCGCGGGCGACACCTTCCTGGTGGCGCCCGACGACCGGACCGCCCGTCAGATCGCCGAGAAGCGCGAGGCCGTCGAGCGCAACGCGGCCCTGGCCAAGGCCCGCAAGCGGATCACGCTCGAGGACTTCACCCAGCAGCTGCAGGCCGGCAAGGTCGAGACGCTCAACCTCATCCTCAAGGGCGACGTCTCCGGCTCGGTCGAGGCGCTCGAGGAGTCCCTCATGCAGCTCGACGTGGGCGACGACGTGCAGCTGCGCGTCATCGACCGCGGCGTGGGCGCCATCACCCGCACCAACATCATGCTCGCGAGCGCGTCGAACGCGATCGTCATCGGCTTCAACGTCCGACCGGACGGCCCGGCGACCCAGCTGGCCGACCGCGAGGGCGTCGACATCCGGTACTACTCCGTGATCTACGGGGCGATCGAGGACGTCGAGAACGCGATGAAGGGCATGCTCAAGCCGGAGTTCGAGGAGGTGCAGCTCGGCAACGCCGAGGTGCGCGAGGTGTTCCGCTCCTCCAAGTTCGGCAACATCGCGGGCTGCATCGTGCGGGACGGCCTCATCCGCCGCAACGCCAAGGCGCGTCTCATCCGCGACGGGGTCGTGGTCAACCAGGACCTCAAGATCGAGTCGCTGCGCCGGTTCAAGGACGACGCCACCGAGGTCCGCGAGGGCTACGAGTGCGGTGTCGGCCTGGGGTCGTTCAACGACATCCGCGTCGACGACGTCATCGAGACGTTCGAGATGCGCGAGAAGCCGCGCGACTGACGCACCGCACGACGGCGCCGTTCGGGGGAACCCGGCGGCGCCGTCGTCGTCGGGGCACACACCCGTACGAGACGAGGAGAGGGACATGGCCGACCCGGCACGCGCGAGGCGGCTCGCGGACCGCATCAAGGTGGTCGTCGCGGAGACGCTCGACAAGAGGATCAAGGACCCCCGGCTGGGCTTCGTCACGGTGACCGACGCCCGCGTCACCAACGACCTGCAGCACGCCACCGTGTTCTGGACGGTCTACGGCGACGACGAGCAGAAGGCCGCGACCGCGGCTGCGCTGGAGTCGGCGAAGGGCGTCCTGCGCAACGAGGTGGGCCGGCAGACGCAGGTGCGGCTCACCCCGACGCTGGAGTTCGTGCTCGACGCCGTGCCCGAGGCGGCCAGCCGTATCGACGACGCCCTCGCGGCCGCGCGCGCCCGTGACGCCGAGATCGCCGCGGCGGCGGTGGGTGCCCAGCCGGCCGGCGAGGCCGACCCCTACCGGCAGCCGCGCGAGGCCGAGGAGACGGCCGACAGGCTCGAGGGGCCGGACGACGAGCTCGAGGGGCCGGACGACGGGCCGGACGACGAGCCGGACGACGAGGCGGACGACCGGGCCGACGAGCGTCTCTGACGGTCCCGGCAGCGGGCGCGCCACCGCGCCCGCCGTGACGGCCCGGCCGTCCCCACTACGGTGAGCGGCGTGCGACCCAGTCCCTCCCGCCACCGGCCGCGGGCGGCGGCCCTGCTGCTGCCGCTGGCCGGCGCCGTCGCCCTCGCCGGCTGCACGCTGAGCGTCGGCCAGGGGCCGCGCCCCGAGCGTCTCGCCGCCGACGCCGCCACGAGCGCGTGGGTGTACCCGCGCGCCGGTGCCGGCCACGTGCACCCCGAGACGACCATCTCCTTCCGCGGGGCGACGGTGCAGTCCCTCGGGGAGGTGTCCGTCACCGGCTCCGACAGCGGGGCGCACCCCGGGAGCCTGCGGGCGCACCCCGACGGCGGCGGTGCGACGTTCGTGCCCGACGAGGAGTTCGAGGCCGGCGAGACCGTGACGGTCCGCACCGACGCCACCGTGGTCGGCGCGTCGGACGACGGGACCTTCGACCTCGGCGTCATGACGCCGGTCGAGCTCGGCGGCGGGGAGGGCGGCGCGCCCGCGCCCGACGGCACCCACCGCCCCCCGCGCGACCTCGAGACCCTGCCCGACCTCGGCGTCGCCGACGTGCAGGTCGCCGACGGTGCCGGCGCGGGCCCGGACGGGCTCGTGCTCGCCACGGCGGGGGAGAATGGCGAGGGGGTGGCCGACCAGGTCGTGCTGCTGCGGCCCGACGGCGGGCTCGTGTTCAGCAGCGCCGCACGCGAGGGCTCCGCGGACGGCACCGAGAACGCGGCCGTCCAGCTGCTCGACGGCGAGCCCGTCCTCACGTGGTTCGAGGGGGAGTCGCTGGAGGTGCAGGGCGCCTTCCGCGGCCGCTTCGTCGTGGTCGACGACGGCTACGAGGAGCTGTACTCCCTCGAGGGCGAGAACGGCTACGAGCCGGACCTGCACGAGCTCGTGCTCACCGACCGCGGCACCGCGGTCTACACGTGCTACGTGCCGCAGCAGGTCGACCTCACCTCGGTCGACGGCCCGGCTGACGGTGTCGTCATCGACTCGGTCGTGCAGGAGGTCGACCTCGACTCCGGCGACGTGCTCTTCGAGTGGCACGCCCTCGACGACCTCGACGTCACCACGTCGCTCGCCGACGTCGGCGGGCGCAGCCTGGACGCGACCCACATCAACTCCATCGAGGAGGACCGCCGCGGCGACCTGCTCGTGTCGCTGCGCCACGTGAGCTCGCTGCTGCAGGTCGACCGCGGCTCCGCGACGGTCCAGTGGGGCATCGGCGGCGGCGGCGCCGCCTGGGACGAGGAGGGCGTGCGGCGACCGCGCTTCCCGTACCTCGAGCTCGAGGGCGACCCGCCCAGCCTGCAGCACGACGCGCGCTGGCTCGACGCCGACACCATCTCGTTCTTCGACAACGCCAACGCCCGGCGCGGCCCCTCGCGCGGGGTCGTGCTCGACGTGGACCCGGTCGCCGGCACCGCCAAGACCGTCCGCGAGATCACGTCGTCGGACGACCTGTTCGCGCTGTACGGCAGCTCCGCGCGTCCCGACCCCGACGGCGGCTGGCTGCTGGCGTACGCCGACAGCGGCACCGTCACGTGGCACGGCCCGGACGACCCCGACGACGCCGAGTCGTGGCGGGCCACCATGGGCTCCACCAGCTACCGCGCGCAGGTCGTCGACTGGGAGGCCACGCCGGTCGCCGACCCCGTCGTCGTCCGCACGCCCGGCGGCCTCGCGGTGTCGTGGAACGGGGCCACCGAGGTGGTCACGTGGCGGGTCGAGACCGGGACGGACGAGCCCGTCGAGGTGCCGTGGGAGGACCTCGAGACCGAGATCCCGCTGCCGCCGGGCACCGAGCCGCTGCGTGTGGTCGCGCTCGACGCCGGCGGCGCCGCGCTCCGGGCCGTCGCGGTGCCGGCGGTCGGGTGAGCCGCTCGCGCTCGCGCTCGGGCGGGCGGGACGGCCAGGGCGGGCCGGTCGGCGTCGTCGTCGTCGACAAGCCCGCCGGCTGGTCCTCCCACGACGTCGTCGGGCGGTGCCGGTACCTGCTCGGCACGCGCCGCGTCGGGCACGCGGGGACCCTCGACCCGATGGCGACGGGGGTGCTCGTCGTCGGCGTCGGCTGGGCCACGCGCCTGCTCACGTACCTCGTCGGGCACGACAAGGAGTACGAGGCGACGGTCCGGCTCGGCGTCTCGACCGTCACCGACGACGCCGAGGGCGAGGCGACGGGGGGTGCGGACGCCTCCGGCCTGCCCGACGAGGCGGTCGGGTCGGCGCTCGGGGCGCTGCGCGGGGACATCCTGCAGCGCCCGTCGGCGGTGAGTGCCGTCAAGGTCGACGGCCGCCGCTCCTACGCCCGGGTGCGCGGCGGCGAGGACGTGGTGCTGCCCGAGCGACCCGTCACCGTGTCCCGCCTCGAGGTCGTCGCCGCGCGCCGGCCGGGCGACCCGGCCGGGCCGCCGGCGGGCTGCCTCGACCTCGACGTGGTGGCCGAGGTGTCCGCGGGAACGTACGTGCGTGCCCTCGCCCGCGACCTCGGGGACGCGCTCGGAGTCGGCGGTCACCTGACGGCGCTGCGCCGGACCCGCTCCGGCCCGTTCGGTCTCGGGGACGCGGTCGAGGTCCCGGGGCGAGGCGCGGACGACGCCGCGGTCGACCGCGCGCGGCAGAGCCTCTCGGCCGCCGTCCTCGACCTGCCCGCCGCCGCGCGGCGCTGCTTCGCCGTCCGGGAGGTGGACGAGGCGACGGCCCGGCGGCTGCGCCACGGGCAGCGGCTGCCCGCGTGGGGCACCGGCTCGCAGCCCGTCGCGGCGCTGGACCCCGACGGGGCGCTCGTCGGCCTCGTCGTCGACCGGGACGGGGCGGCCCGACCGCTGCTCGTCGTACCGGTCGACGGCTCCTGACCGGCCGGCGGCGACCGGCCCGCCCGGACCGCCGGGCGGCTGGGTCGGCGAGCCGAGCGACCGCGGCGGCGGACGGGGCGAGCCGCCGTGCCACCCTGGCCCGGTGGACGGCTCGGCCGCGACGGCCCGCACGGTGAGCGCCCGGCCCGGGCGGGCCGTGCCCGGCGGCCTCCTCGCCCTCACCGCGGTCGTGGTCGTCGCGCTCGTCGTGGCGGCGGTGCTGCTCGTGCCGTGGACGGCCGCGCCCGCCGGGCCGGTGGACGCCTCGGCGGGCCTCGACCCGGCCGCGGTCGCGGACGCCGAGCGGCTCGTGACGCGGCTGCGGGTGCCGTCCCTGCTCGCCCTCGCCGCCACGACGCTCGCGGCCGTCGGGCTCGTCGCGAGCGGACCGGGACGGCGGGCCCTGGCCCGCGCCCGGTCCCGCGTCCCCGGCACGGCGCTGCAGGTCGCCGTCACCGCGCTGCTCGTGTGCGTGGGGGTCGAGCTCGTGCGGCTGCCCTTCGCCGTCTGGTCGGAGCAGGTGCGGCTCGCGGAGGGGCTGTCGGTGCGCCCGGCGGCCGTCTTCGCCCGCGACCTCGCGCAGGGCTGGCTGCTGGAGACGGTGCCGACGGTGCTGGCGGTCGTCGTGGTCGTCCTGCTCGCCCGCCGGCTTCCCCGCTGGTGGCCCGCGGTGGCGGCGGCCGCGGGTGCGGTCTTCGTCGTCGTGGCGTCGCTGGTCTGGCCCGTCGTCGTCGAGGGCCGCTTCGCCAGCTTCACCGAGCTGCCGGACGGCCCGCTGCGGGTCGACGTCGAGCGGCTGGCGAGCGAGGCGGGCGCGCCCGTCAGCGATGTGCTCGTCTCCGACGCGTCCACGCGCACCACGACGCTCAACGCCTACGTGTCGGGGCTGGGTCCGACGCGCCGGCTGGTGCTGCAGGACACCCTCGTCGACGGGTTCGGTCAGGACGACGTCCGGGCGGTCGTGGCGCACGAGGTGTCGCACGCCGCGAGCGAGGACCTCGTGCGCGGCACGACGCTCGGTGCGCTCGGGGTCGCCGCCGGCGTGCTCGTGCTCGGCACCGGCGCCGTCGCGTGGTCGTCGCGGCGGGGCACGTCGGTCGGCTCCCCGGCGGCCGCGGGCGCGGTCGTGCTGGTCGTGCTCCTCGCGCCGGTCGTCGCCGGCCCGGCCGAGGCGCTGGTCAGCCGGCAGGTGGAGCGCGCCGCCGACGCGGGCGCGGTCGCACTCACCGGCGACCCGGGCGCGTACGCCGACATGATCCGCACCCTCACGCTCGCGAACCGGTCCGACCCCTCGCCGCCGGGGGTGCTCCAGTGGTGGTTCGGCAGCCACCCCACGCCCGCCGAGCGGGTCGCGACCGCGGAGGCCCTGGCCGGCTGACCCGGCCGCCGCGCCGCGAGGGCCGTCTCACGCTCGGCACGACTGTGTCGTGCGCGACCGTGCTGGGGGCGGGTGGTGCGGCTGGTCGTTGGGACGCGACTGTGTCGTGCGCGACCGTCCTGGGGGCGGGTGGTGCGACTGGTGCGGGTGGTGCGGCTGGTCGCTGGGACGCGACTGTGTCGTGCGCGACCGTGCTGTGGGCAAGTGGTGCGGCAAGCCGCTCGTGCACGACTGAGTCGCGCGCGACACAGTCGCCCACGACACAGTCGTGTCCGAGCCGACGCCGCGCAGGGGTACCGCCCCGATGGTCGTGCACGACCGACATCTGCAGGACGCGCCCGCCGAAGGGGACCGGTCAGAGCACCAGCCGCACGACGGCGGTCGCGGCCGCGCCCACGACGACCACGACGAGGAAGGGCGCGCGCAGCAGCAGACACACCGCGGCGGCGCCCAGCCCGACCAGACGCAGGTCGAGCACGAGGCCGTCGCCGCCGCCCGCGACCTGCGTGAGGGTGAGCGCGGCGAACATCGCGACGGGCAGCAGCGCGAGCACCCCGCGGACCCGGGGGTCCTGCACCCACGTGCGCGGCACGAAGGCGCCGGCGACCTTCTGCACCAGGAGCCCGACCGCGCACACCCACACGGTCAGCCAGCTCACGGGCGCACCTCCTCGCCCGTCGACGCGTCGGCCGCCTCCGGCGCGACCGCCGTCTCGGGGCGCAGCCGCGGTGACAGGCCGAGCAGCGCCACCGCACCTCCGGCGAGCACGGGTACCCCGGCCGGGGCGACGAACGACAGCAGCAGCGCCACGACCACCGCCAGGCCCGCGACGAGCGCGGTCCGGCGCTCACGCAGGTACGGCCACAGCAGGGCGAGGAAGGCGGCGGGCGCGGCGGCGTCGAGGCCGAAGGTGTCGGGGTCGCCGAGCGCCTGGACGCCGAAGGCGCCGAGCACCGTCGTGGTGTTCCACGTGGCGAAGAGCATGAGCCCGGTGGTCCAGAACGCGGCGCGGGCCGCAGGCAGCCCGTGCGGCTCGTGCCGCACGGCCATCGCGGTCGTCTCGTCGATGACGAGGTGGGCGGCGAGGGCGCGGGGCAGGAGCCGGCGGGGCAGCACGTCGGTGAGGCGGACCGCGTACAGCGCGTTGCGCACCCCGAGCAGCCACGCCGACGCGAGCCCCGTGACCGGGGCGCCGCCCGCGGCCGCGACCGCCGCGAGCGCGAACTGCGACCCGCCCGTGAAGCCGACCGCGCTCAGAACGACCGCCTGCCACGGTGCGAGCCCGGACGCGACGGCCACGGCGCCGAAGCTGACGCCGTACACGCCGAGCAGGCCGAGACCGACGCCGTCACGCCGGGCGGCGCGTACGGCGTCCCGGTCCCGGACCGCCGTCCCGCCCTCGTCCGGTCGTCCGGGGGTGCTCACCCCCGCGACGGTAGGCGAGACGGTGACCCACCGTCCGGCCCGGCCCTGACCCTGAGGGCCACCCGTGGGTCGGTGGCCCGCCCGTCAGCGCCGCCGCGCCTCGTCGCGGTCGGTCGCCTCGGGCACGTGCGGGCCGACGTGACGGTCGAGCCACCGGTTGAGCGGTGCGAGCGAGCGCCACGCGTCGGCTACGACGTCGCGCGCCTCGGCGGTGAACAGCCACGGCTCGACGTCGTGCTCGCGGAACAGCCCCATGCCCTTGAGTCGCAGCAGCTCGACCCGCGGGTGCTCGGGGTCGACGCCACGCGGGGCCCGCTTGAGCGACTCGTGCGCCCCGGGCGCCCAGCCGTCCTCGCGCAGCGGCGAGACGACCCGGCTGAGCGCCCGGCCGGTGCCGTCGTCGAGGGCGGCGGCCCGGTACCGGGCGAGCTGGTCGCGCTCCATCGTCCAGCAGCCGCCCGCCACCATGAGGCCGTCGGCGGAGACCTGCACGTACAGCGAGCCGGTCCCGCCGCGCCGGCCGTGCGTGTGGGCGCCGGTGTGGGTCTTGTACGGGGACTTGTCGGCGCTGAAGCGCACGTCGCGGTAGGGCCGGAAGACCTTCGCCTCGCCGAACTCCGGTTCGAGGCCCGCCAGCAGGGCGAGCATCGGGCCTCGCACCTGCTCCTCGTACAGGCCCCGGTGGTCGGCCCAGTAGCTCTTGGAGTTGTCCGCCTCCAGGCCCTCGAAGAACAGCGGCAGGTCCTCGCCGAAGCCGGTGAACGTCACAGGTCGACGCTAGCCCGGGCTCACCCGAGCCGTCGTCGCTGCACGAGCAGCGCCGCCGCGTACGCGACGACGAGGAGCACGGCGCACCACGCGACCGCGACCCACACGTCGGCCTCGACGGGCTGACCGGCCAGCAGGGCGCGCACCGCGTCGACGATCGCGGTCACGGGCTGGTTCTCGGCGAACACACGGACGGGCGTCGGCATGGTGTCCGTCGGCACGAAGGCCGAGGAGACGAACGGCAGGAGGATGAGCGGGTAGGAGAACGCGCCCGCGCCCTCGGCGGTGCTCGCGAGCAGGCCGGGCACGACCGCGAGCCAGCTGAGCGCGAGCGTCAGGAGGCCGAGCAGGCCGACGACGGCCAGCCAGCCGCCCACGCCCGCCTCGGGCCGGAACCCCATGACAAGCGCCACGGCCACGACCAGCACGAGCGAGGCGCTCGTCGCCACGACGGACGTCAGCACGTGGGCCCACAGGACGGCGGCGCGCGAGATCGGCAGGGAGCGGAACCGCTCGACGAGGCCGCCGCTCAGGTCGAGGAAGAGCCGGTATGCGGTGTAGGAGATCCCGGTCGCGATGGTGATGACGAGGATGCCCGGCAGCAGGTAGTCGACGTAGCGGACGCCGCCGGTGTCGATGGCCCCGCCGAACACGTAGACGAAGAGCAGCAGGAACGCGACGGGCATGAGCGCCGTCGTGATGACGGTGTCGAGGCTGCGGGCGACGTGGCGCAGCGACCGTCCCAGCAGCAGGGACGTGTCGAGGAGGGACTCGGTCATGGTGGTTCCTCTCAGCTGTGGGTGACGGCGAGGAAGATCTCCTCGAGGCTCGGCTGCTGCTCGACGTACTCGACCCGCGGCGCCGGCAGCAGCCGCTTGAGCTCGGCGACGGTGCCCTCGGCGACGACGCGACCGGTGTGGAGGATCGCGACGCGGTGGGCGAGCTGCTCGGCCTCCTCGAGGTACTGGGTGGTGAGCAGGACGGTCGTGCCCGCGCGGGCGAGCTCGCGGACCGCGTCCCACACCTCCAGGCGCGCCTGCGGGTCCAGGCCCGTCGTGGGCTCGTCGAGCACGACGACGGACGGGCTGCCGACGAGGCTCATCGCGAGGTCGAGGCGGCGGCGCATGCCGCCGGACCACGTGGCGACGCGTCGGTCGGCGGCGTCGGTGAGGGAGAACCGCTCGAGCAGGGCGTCGGCGGTGGCCGCAGCGTCCGGCACCCGTCGCAGCCTCGCGACCAGAGCGAGGTTCTCGCGGCCGGTGAGGACCCCGTCGACCGCGGCGAACTGGCCGGTGAGGGCGATCGCACGCCGGACGGCACGCGGGTCGGCGGCGACGTCGTGGCCGGCGACCACGGCCCGTCCGGCGTCGGCGCGCAGCAGCGTGGCGAGGATGCGCACGAGGGTCGTCTTGCCGGCGCCGTTCGCGCCGAGCAGGGCGAGGATGCTGCCGCGCTCGACGTCGAGGTCGACGCCGCGCAGGACGTGCAGGTCGCCGTAGGACTTCTCGAGGCCACGGACGTGGACGGCTGGGTCGGGCATGGCTGCTCCTGGGTGAGGGGGCGTGGCGCGCCGGCGCGACGGCGCGACGGTGCGACGGCGCGACGGCACGACGGCGCGACGGCGCGACGGCACGACGGCACGACGGCACGACGGCCGGGGGAGTGCGAGGGGCGCTGCGGTGCGCCTCAGATGTCGAGGTCCTCCACGACGGGGACCTCGTCGGTCGCCGTGACGAGCTCGTACATCTGGGCGGGGACGAGAGGGGCGAGGGCGTCACGGTCGTCGACGACGGTGAGCGTGGCGCTCGCCGGGGTGGTCGTGTGCTGCTGGTCGGCGCTCAGGTGCTTGCGCCAGCCGGTGGCGGTGCCGTCCTTGCCGGCGGTCCACGTGTGCACGGCGGAGCGCTCGTGGTGGACGGCGTAGCGGCCGGCGCGCGTCCGGTAGACGCTGATGTGCTCCGTGCCCTCCCCGCCCGAGTGCTGGGTCTCGGCGAGCAGCACGCCGAGGAAGCGCTGCGTGCGGCCCTTGCCCGTGCCGACGCGGACGGTGACCTCCTCGTAGCCACCGTCGAGCGCGTCGTGGTGCTCGACGTAGCGGCGCAGGGCCTCGCTGATCGCCCGGGAGAGGTTGCCGCCGGCGACCTCCTGCGCGCGGGCGTAGACGGGCAGGTCGGCGTCCGAGACGTAGATCGTCTTGTTCGGCACGGGACCATGCTAGCCATGGTCTGACTATACGTACACCTATACGTAGAACACAAGAGCGACTCAGCGGTCCGCGGCGTCACCGGTCACGAAGTCGATGAGCTCCTCGACCCGCCCGAGCAGCGCTGGTTCGAGGTCGGTCCAGGACCGGACCCGGCCGAGGATCCGCTTCCACCCGAGCCCGACGTCCGCAGCCGTCTCGTGCGGCCAGCCGAGGTGGGCGAGCACGCCCTCCTTCCACGGCCGGCCGCGCGGCACGTCGGGCCAGCGGTCCAGGCCGAGACGCTCCGGCCTCACCGCCTGCCACACGTCCACGTACGGGTGCCCCACGACGAGCACGTGCCGGCGCAGCGCCGCGCTACGGGCGACCGCCTCCGCCTCGCGCCATTCCTTCGACCCGGCGACGAGGTGGTCGACGAGCACACCGATGCGTCGGCCCTCGCCGGGGGAGAAGCCCCGCAGCGCCGCCGCGAGGTCGTCGACGCCGTGCAGCGGCTCCACGACCACGCCCTCCACCCGCAGGTCCTCGCCCCAGACCTTCTCGACGAGCTCGGCGTCGTGGACGCCCTCGACGAGGATGCGGCTCGCGCGGGCGACCCGGGCGCGGGCGCCCGACACCGAGACCGACCCGGACGCCGTCCGGCCGGTCGGGGCAGGACCGCGGGAGGGGGCCGGACGGGCCAGCGTCACCGGCCGGCCGTCGAGCAGGAAGCCGGGGCCCAGCGGGAACGTGCGGGTCCGGCCGCGCCGGTCCTCGAGCACGACGACGTGCATGCCACCGGACTTCTCCACGCGCACCACCGCGCCCACCCACGCGCCGTCGTCGGTCTCCACGACGAGCCCGGCCTCGGCGGCGACGGTCTCCACGGCGGCGGGGCGGCCGGGGCGGCGGGCGGTGGCGAGCACGTCGGTGCCGTAGCGGTCGTAGCGGGTCACCCGGGAACGGTAGGCAGCCGCTCAGCCGGTTCGGCGCAGGCGCGGCCACAGCGCGTCCCAGTCCGTCGTCGGACCCGAGCACATGCGCAGGGTCGTGCCGCGCTCGTCGTTGTCGAGGCCGGCGGCGTTGTCGACGGTCGCGACCACGTCGCAGCGCCCGAAGAGCCGTCCCGCCGCGTCGTCGAGGCCGACGACGAGCACGCGCGACGGCTCGCCCTCCGGACGGCTCCAGTGCCAGTACCCCACGTGGCCGCTCGCGACGGGTGGGAGGGTCACACCCTGCCGCCGCGCGAGGTCGAGCGCACCGGCCTGGCCGTAGTTGCCGGTGAGGACGAGCTGGGCCTCGCCCTCGGCCGCCGCGGCGGCGACCGTGTCGACGTACTCGGGCCAGCCGACCTGCTCGCCGTGGTCGTAGACGACGTCGACCGGGGCCCGGGAGGCGGGCAGCAGCGGCAGCGCGAGGACGGCGCTGACCCCGGCGTTGAGCCCGACGAGACCGACCAGCAGCCCGCGCCGGGCGCGACGCGTTCCGGCCCAGCGGCGCGCGGTCGCGACCCCCGCCGCCACGAGCACCGGGACGAGGCCGAAGGCGTAGTAGGGCTTGCCACCGGTCGCGACGAGCGCGCCGACGAGCAGCACCGCCGCGACCGCGAGCCAGCGCAGCGACCGGTCGCGCCACAGGGCGACCGCCCCCACCACGACGAGGACGAAGGTCGCCCCGGTCAGCGTCGGCAGCAGCAGGGGCAGCAGCCACCGGTCGGTGGACGTGCCGGAGCCGCCACCGCCGATGGACGCGGCCATGTCGAGCTGCGGCCAGCCGTTCGTCGCCTGCCACAGCAGGCTCGGCACGAGCCCGAGGCAGGCCAGCCCGGTGGCGAGCCACGGCCACGGGCTGCGCAGCGCCGTCCGCGGGCCGACGAGCAGGAGGGCGAGCAGGCAGCAGCCGAGCACGAGCAGGGGCAGGGTCTTGACGGCGAGCGCCGCCCCGGCCGAGGCGCCGGCCAGCGCCCACGCCCCGGGGTCGCGGCCGCGACGCACCGCCCGCAGGAGCAGCCAGACCGTCACGGCGGTGAGCGCCATGTCGAACACGGTCGTGCCGAACAGGTGCCCGGCCACGAGGAGCGTCGTCGCGGTCCCCACCACGAGCGCCGTCCACGTCTGGTCCCGCCGGTCGCCGCCGAGCTCGCGCGCCGTGAGCCCGGCCGCGAGCACCACGACGCCCGCGGCGAGGGCGGGCAGGAGGCGGAACCAGCGCAGGTCGCCGCCGCTCAGGTCGTACCACCAGGCCGCCAGCAGCGGCACGGGCGCGGGCTGGTCGGGGTACGCCAGGTCCGGGTGCCGTCCCGCCTCGACGAGGTAGAGCTCGTCGCGGTGGAAGCCGTAGCGGTCGCCGGCGACCAGCAGGACCGCGACGACGCCGAGAGCGACCCAGGGGAGCGGCGAGCGGGCGGCGGGCACGGCCTCAGCGTGGCGGAGCGGGGGCCTCCGGTGTGAGCGACGGCGCCGGGTCGGGCTCGCGGGGCGCCGTCAGCTCGTCGTAGCGGACGGCGACGACCCCGGCCACGACGAGCACGCCGCCGAGCAGCTGTACCGGCAGCGGCAGCTCCCCGAGCAGCAGCCACGCGAACAGCAGGCTGAAGAGCACCTCCGTCAGGCCGACGAAGCCCGCGACCTTCGAGCCCAGCGGTCGGGTGGCGCTCACCCCCGAGGCGTAGGCGAAGGCGGCCGCGACGAGGCTGAGGGTCGCCACCGGCACCCACCACGGCAGGGTGAGACCCGCGAGGTCGACGTCGGCGGCGGTGACGGTCATGGGGACGACGCCGACGAGGCCCGCGACGCCGAGCGCCAGGGCGCCCACGACCAGCCCGCCGGTGGCCATGACGAGCGGCGGCAGCCCCGTGTCGTCCCGGGCCGAGAGCACGAAGTACGCCGCGAGGCCGACGGCGGCACCGAGCGCCCACAGCACGCCGACGCCGTCGACGCGCATGCCGCCGAGCACGTCGAGGACGAGCACGAGCCCGGCGACCGCGAGGGCGATGCCTGCGACGGTCCACCGGCGCGGCCGCTGCCCGTGCCGCAGCCACAGCCACAGGACGACGAGCACGACGCCGAGGTACTCCAGCAGGAGCGCGACCCCGACCGACAGCGTCTGCACCGCGCTGAAGAAGGCGAGCTGCACGGCGGCCACGGCGACGACGCCGTACGCGATGAGCAGGCCGGCGTTGCGGCGCAGCAGGTGCCAGCGGCCGCGGAGCATGACGAGGGCGACGGGCAGCAGGACGAGGGCCGCGATGCCGATGCGGGCGGTGACCGCCGCGCCCGGGCTCCACCCGGCCTCCAGCAGCGACTTGGCGAACGGCCCGGAGCTGCCGAACGCCGCCGCCGACGCCAGCGCGATGCCGAGGCTCGGCACGAACGCCGTCGCGTTGGTGGCCGGCGGCCGGAGGGTGGTGGTGACGGACACGGCGTCTCCCGCTGTAAGAGGTAAACTAAGCGACGCTAGTTACGGTACAGCCGCAGACGTCAGGAGCAAAATGGTCTTCGCCCATGACGCCGAGGAGGCCCTGCTGTCGGCGGCGGCGCTCGTCAACACGCTCGGCCTGGGGGCGGAGGCGGCGTCGGAGGACACCGACCGGCTCGAGGACCCGGCCGACCTCGACGCCTTCGTGGCCGAGTGGCGCTTCACCGGCGGCCGGGCGTCCGGCACGGGTGCGGTCGAGGCGGAGCTCGCGGAGGTGCGGGCGCTCCGCGAGGAGCTGCGGCGGCTGTGGACGACCGAGGACGACGAGGAGCTGGTGGCGGGAGTCAACCGGCTCCTGGCCGACGGGGGCGCCCGTCCCCGCCTGGTGCGGCACGACGGCTGGGACTGGCACCTGCACGCGACCGAGGCCGAGCAGCCGCTCGGCACGCGCATCGCTGTGGAGGCGGCGATGGCGCTCGTCGACGTCGTCCGCAGCGGCGAGACCGCCCGGCTCAAGGTCTGCTCGGCCGAGGACTGCGACAATCTCCACGTCGACCTGTCGAAGAACCGGTCGCGGCGCTACTGCGACGCCGGCTGCGGCAACCGCGCCAACGTCGCGGCCTACCGGGCGCGGCAGGCCGCGGGGGAGTGAGGCGGCGCGCGTCGTGAGTGCTGCTCGTCAGGCGCTCTCAGGCGCTCAGGCGCTGTCAGGCGCCGACGCGCTGCCAGCCCTCGGCGAGCAGCGCCAGGCGCTCGGCCCGGCGGCGCTGCCCGAAGGCCGACAGCCGACCGACGACACGCTCGAGCACCGGACCCAGCGGCCCGTGCACCCGCGCCCCGAACGACAGCCGGCAGTCGGACTCGCCGACCGGCTCGACCACCAGGTCGTAGACGAGTCGGTGCCACAGTGCCCGGGTCGCCCACGAGTACCCGCCGTCCGGGCGCACCTCGGTGACGGCCATCGTCGTCGCGGGCCCGAAGAACGGCCGCACCCGTCCGCGCCAGCCGTCGCCCACACGCTGCGGCGAGGAGCCGCCGAGCGGCTCCACCGACACCACGTGCGGGCTCCACAGCCGCCAGGCGTCGACGTCGGTGAGCAGGTCGTGGACGCGGGCGGCGGGTGCGGCGACGTCGCGGGCGGTGACGATGGGCACGCCCAGACGGTACGTGCCGCGCGCGAGGGGCACCCGCCGACCTGGCACGCTGTGGCGGTGCGCGTGTGGCGGTCGCTGGAGGAGCTGCGTGGCGACGGTCCCGCCCGGGCCGTCGTGACGGTCGGCAACTTCGACGGCGTCCACCGCGGTCACCGCGCCGTCCTCGACCGGGTGCGCGCCGAGGCGGAGACGAGGGGCGCCGAGGCCCGTGCCGTCACGTTCGAGCCGCACCCGCTGCACGTGCTGCGCCCCGACGTCGCCCCGCCGCTGGTCACCGGACCGACCCAGCGCGTCGAGCTGCTCGGCACGACCGGCCTGGACGGCCTGCTCGTGCAGCGCTTCGACCTGCAGCTGGCCGCGCAGTCGCCCGAGCAGTGGGTCCGCGAGACGCTCGTCGAGGGCCTCGGCGCGGTGTGCGTCGTCATCGGCGTCGACGTCCGCTTCGGGCACCGCAACGCGGGCGACCTCGCCACGCTGCGGGAGCTCGGGCAGCGCCACGGCTTCGACGTCGTCGCCCTGGAGGACGTCGCCGGCCCCGCCGGGCGGCGCTGGTCGTCGAGCTGGGTGCGCACGTGCCTCGCCGAGGGCGGGGTGCGCGAGGCCGCCGACGTGCTCGGTCGCCTCCACCGCCTCGACGGCGTCGTCGTCCACGGCGACCACCGCGGCCGCGAGCTCGGCTACCCGACGGCGAACCTGTCGCCCGAGCCGGGCGCCACCGAGGGGCTCGTCCCCGCCGACGGCGTGTACGCCGGCTGGCTGACCGTCGAGCCCGACAGCGACGACGCTCCCGGCGAGCGGCTGCCGACCGCCGTCTCCATCGGCACGAACCCGCAGTTCGACGGTACGCAGCGGCGCGTGGAGGCGTACGTGCTCGACCGCGGCCCCGACGGCTTCGACCTGTACGGCCGGGCCGTCCGCGTCGAGCTCGTCGAGCGGCTGCGACCGACGGTCCGCTTCGAGTCCGTGACCGCGCTCACCGACCAGATGGCGCTCGACGTCGACCGCACCCGCGAGCTGCTCGCGGCGCGTCCGGCCACCGGCGCGAACCCCGCCGGCCGCTGACAACGGCGCTGCCGCCGGCTCGCGGGGGCGCGTCCCCCGGGGCACAGTGACGGGGGACTGCTCCGCCGCCGCGGAGCCCCCGTCGGCCGCCGGTCGGGGGCCGTCCCGGTGCAGTGAGGGGGTCGGGTGGACGACGTGACGGTGACGACCGGGGCGCGGGTCCGGGACCTGCTCGACACGGGGCGGCTCGACCTGCCTCTGCCCGGCCGGGGCCGCACCGCCCTGCGCCTCGCCCGGCTGCGGGAGCTGGGCGAGGACGACCTCGTCGTCGCGCGTCTCGCCGAGGCCCACACCGACGCGCTCCACATCCTCACCGACCTCGCCGACCCCCCCGTCGACGGCCGGGTGCCGGGTGGGGGGCTGCTCGACGGCGCGGACCGTCACCTGTGGGGCGTGTGGGCCGCGGACCCGCCGGGGGCGTCGCTGCGCGCCGAGCATGACCCGGCGAGCGGGCGCTGGTCGGTGAGCGGCCCGAAGCCGTGGTGCAGCGGCGCGACCACCTGCGACCGCGCGCTCGTGACCGCCCACGCCCACGACGGCTACCGCCTCCTCGCGCTCGACCCCCGTCACCCGGGCGTCACCGTCAGGCCGTCGGCGTGGGCGGGACCCGGCATGGCCGGCTCCGACACGCGCGACCTCCACCTCGACACCGTCGCCGCCGAGCCCGTCGGCGCCCCCGGCGCGTACCTCGACCGGACCGGCTTCTGGTGGGGGGCGGCCGGCGTGGCCGCCGTGTGGCTCGGCGGTGCGCGGCGGGTGGCCCGCACGCTGCACCGCGTCGCCGCGCGGCACCGCAGCGACCTCGCCCTCGCCTCGCTCGCCCGGGTCGACGCCGCCCAGCACGCCGCGTGGGCGACGCTGCTCGTCGTCGCCGACCTCGCCGACCGCGCGAGCGGACCCGGGCCCGGGCACGCAGCCGGGCGCGAGGACGGGCGCGAGGACGGTGACGGCGTAGAGGTCGGCACCGGTGCGGCGCGCCTCGCGGCCGCCCGCGCCCGCGCGGCGGTGGAGACCGCGGTCGAGGTCACGCTGCTGGAGACCGCCCGCACGTGCGGTCCCGGCCCGCTCGCGACGGACGCCGAGCACGCGCGGGCCGTCGCCGACCTCACCGTGTACGTGCGCCAGTCCCACGGCGACCGCGACCTCGCGGTGCTCGGCGGGCTGGTGCTCGACGCCCGGGACGAGGCGTGAGCCAGGTCATCGCCGGCGCCGGCACGCCGGAGACCCACTGGCGGCCGTGGCTGGCCGGGCTCGCCGCACCCACGGCCGTGCCGCCCGCGACCCCGCCCGGACGGGCGCCGCGCGTCCTCGTCCTCGTCGCCCACCCGGACGACGAGGTGCTGGGGGCGGGAGGCCTGCTGCACGGCCTGGCCCGACGCGGCTGGCGGGTCGACGTGGTGTGGGCCACCGACGGGGAGGCCTCCCACCCCGGCAGCACGGTCGTGTCCGGCGCCGAGCTGGCGCGGCGGCGCCGCGAGGAGTCCGTGCAGGCCCGCGACGTGCTCGGGCTCGACGGCACCACCACGTGGCTCGCCCTGCCCGACTCCGGCCTGCTCGGGCGCGAGGCGGACGTCGCGGCGGCCGCCGACCGCGCGCTGCAGGACGGCGGCGTCGACCTCGTCCTCGCCCCCTGGCGCGAGGACGGCCACCCCGACCACGAGGTCTGCGGACGGGCGGCGGCGCGAGCCGCCGCCCGTCACGGCGTGCCGCTGTGGGAGGTGCCGATCTGGGCGTGGCACTGGGGGACGGCCGACGTGCTCGCCCCCCGGTGGTCGCACGCCCACCTCGTCGCCCTCGACGAGGCGACCCGGACCGTCAAGGCCGCGGCGGTCGCGCAGTTCGTCACACAGGTCCGCCCCCTCGGGCCCGCCGCCGCGGACCGCGCCGTGCTCCCGCCGGAGGTGCTGGCCCGCTTCGCGCGCGACGTCGAGCTCGTCCTCGTCACGCCGGCGGTGCCGTCGTGACGCTGCCGCCGGAGTACTTCGCCCGGCTGTGGCGCGACGACGACGACCCGTGGCGGATCGCCGACCGCTGGTACGAGCGGCGCAAGCGCGACCTCGTGCTCGCCGCCCTGCCCCGCGAGCGGTTCGGGCACGCGCTGGAGGTCGGCTGCGCGGCCGGTCACCTCACCGAGCGGCTGGCGGCCCGCTGCGACCGGGTGCTCGCGTGCGACGTCGACGCCACCGCCGTCGGGCTCACCCGCGCCCGCGTGGCCGGCGTCGCGCCGCACGTCGCGGTCGAGCAGCGCCGGCTGCCCGGGCAGTGGCCCGGTGGCCGCTTCGACCTCGTCGTCGTGTCCGAGGTCGGCTACTACCTCGGCGCCGACGACCTCGCGGAGCTGGCCGGGCGCAGCACCGATGCGCTCGCGTCCGACGGGGTCCTGCTCGCCTGCCACTGGCGGCACCCCGCGCCGGACTACCCGCTCGACGCCGAGGCGGTGCACGCCGGGCTCGGCGCGACCGGGCTCCGGCAGGTCGCGCACCACGAGGAGCCCGACCTCCTGCTCGACGTGTGGACCGCGGGGGAACCGTCGGTGGCCCGGGCCGAGGGCTGGCTCTCGTGAGCGGGCGGGACGCTCGGGTGCGCGTCGTCGGCGTCGTCGTGCCGGCGCGCGACGAGGAGCGGCTGCTCGGCCGCTGCCTCCGCGCGCTCGGCGACGCGGTCCGGCTCCTCACCGTCGAGCGGCCCGACGTCCGTGCCCGGGTCGTCGTCGTGCTCGACGGGTGCCTCGACGACAGCGCCGGGGTGGTGGCCCGCGCCCCGTGGCCCGAGGGCGCGGACCGGCCCGTGGTCCTCACCACCCGGCCCCGCGGGGTGGGTGCCGCGCGCGCGGCCGGGGCCGCCGACGCGCTCGAGGCGGCCAGGACGGCGGGCGTCGAGGACCACGAGACGTGGCTCGCGGGCACCGACGCCGACTCCGCGGTACCGCCGCAGTGGCTCCTCGCGCAGGTCGCGGCCGCCGAGCGGGGCGCCGACGCGTGGGTCGGCACGGTCGTGCTGCCCGGCGGCGGGCTCTCGGGTCTCTGGGGTGCGCAGCAGGAGCACCGGGAGGGGCACGCCCACGTGCACGGGGCCAACCTCGGTGTCCGCGCCAGCGCCTACCTCGCCGCGGGCGGGTACCCGCCGCTGTCCTCCGGCGAGGACGTCGCCCTCGTCGACGGCCTCGCCGGCACGGGTGCCCGGCTGGTGCGCACCGCCCGGTGGCCCGTCCTCACCTCCGACCGCCTGGTCGGCCGCGCGCCGGACGGGGTCGCCGCAGACCTCCGCGAGCTCTCGCTCGAGACCGACGGGGCGGCCTGACCGCCGCAGGAGGCTCGGCAGGCGACGAGGCGGCGCGCGCGGCAGGACCGGCATGGATCATGACTTCAGTCGCCGGAGCGCGGCGTCGGGCACGAGACGCGGCAAGGATCATGACGGGAGTCGCCGGAGCGCGGCGTGGGCGCGAGACGCGGCATGGATCATGACGGGGGTCGCCGCTGTGCGGCGTCGGGAGCGACGCGCGACATGGATCATGACGGGAGTCGCCGGAGCGCGGGGTGCCCGTAGCCGGCGCCGGGCCACGGGTCCCGGCACCCCTCCCACCAGGACGGATTAGGGCCGGGTGTGCCCGCGTTGCTACTGTGAGCACCGCCGTGAACCGGCCGCGGATGACGTATGCCCGGGTGGACAAGCCCCCGGCGCGCCGCGCAACGACCTCAGGAGATCCAGTGCCCCTCGACTCTGCCACCAAGCAGCAGATCATCGCCGAGTACGGCTCGTCGCCGACCGACACCGGTTCGCCGGAGGTCCAGGTCGCGATGCTGACCCGCCGCATCAGCGACCTCACCGAGCACCTCAAGGTGCACGCCCACGACCACCACACCCGCCGGGGGCTGCTGCTCCTGGTCGGCCAGCGCCGTCGCATGCTGCAGTACCTGCAGCGCACGGACATCAGCCGCTACCGCTCGCTCATCGAGCGCCTCGGTCTGCGCCGCTGACACGCTCGTAGGGCGGTTCCCCGCAGGGGGAGCCGCCCTTCGCGCAGCACCACCACAACTCCACAGACAGCTCCACAGCACCAGCACCACAGCACCAGAACCAGCACCACGCAGGCGCGGCCACGACGGGCGTGACCGGTCCTCGGTGGTGGCCCCCGGGACAGCGGCCGAGCCGCGGCGCCCGAGGGCCTCGATCGAAGGCCGGCCCCGTCCCGCGCACGCGGGCACCACCGGTGCCCGCCGAACCGCGTCCTGCGCCGACGCAACCCCCGAGGAACGGGGAGCCCCTGACGTGGGGGCAGAACGGAGAGCCACCGCATGGCCGACATCACCACCGCCGACGCCGTCATCGACAACGGCCGCTTCGGCACCCGCACCGTCCGCTTCGAGACCGGGCGCCTCGCCCGCCAGGCCGCCGGCTCCGCCGTCGCCTACCTCGACGACGAGACGATGCTGCTGAGCGCGACGACCGCCAGCAAGAACCCCAAGAGCCACTTCGACTTCTTCCCGCTGACGGTGGACGTCGAGGAGCGCATGTACGCCGCGGGCCGCATCCCCGGCTCGTTCTTCCGCCGCGAGGGCCGCCCGAGCACCGAGGCGATCCTCACGTGCCGCCTCATCGACCGCCCGCTGCGCCCGTCGTTCGTCGACGGCCTGCGCAACGAGATCCAGGTCGTCGTCGACGTCCTCAGCCTCAACCCCGACGACGCCTACGACGTCGTCGCCATCAACGCCGCGTCCATGAGCACGCAGCTCGCGGGCCTGCCGTTCTCCGGCCCCATCGGCGGCGTGCGCATCGCGCTGGTCGACGGGCAGTGGGTCGCGTTCCCGCGTCACAGCCAGGTCGCCGAGGCCGTCTTCTCGATGGTCGTCGCCGGCCGCGTGGTCGACGGCGGTGACGTCGCGATCATGATGGTCGAGGCCGAGGCCACCGACACCGCGTTCGACAAGGTCGCCCTGGGCGCCCAGGCGCCGACCGAGGAGGTCGTCGCCGAGGGCCTCGAGGCCGCGAAGCCCTTCATCAAGGCGCTCGTCGAGGCCCAGCAGAAGGTCGCCGACGCCGCCGCGAAGGAGACCCGCGAGTACCCGTTGTTCCCGGCCTACCAGCCCGACGCCTACGAGGCGGTCGAGCGGACCGCGAAGGACGACGTCGCCCAGGCGCTCACGATCGTCGACAAGCTCGAGCGCGAGTCGCGCCTGAGCGAGGTCAAGGACCGCGTCCTCGCCGAGCTCGGCGAGCAGTTCCCCGAGCGCGAGGGCGAGCTGTCCGCCGCCGTCCGCTCGCTCACCAAGCAGCAGGTGCGCCAGCGCATCCTCACCGACGGCGCCCGCATCGACGGCCGCGGCCTGGCGGACATCCGCCAGCTGTCGGCCGAGGTCGAGGTCCTGCCGCGCGTGCACGGCTCCGCGCTCTTCGAGCGCGGTGAGACGCAGATCCTCGGCGTCACCACGCTCAACATGCTCAAGCTCGAGCAGCAGATCGACTCGCTCGGGCCGGAGACCAAGAAGCGCTACATGCACCACTACAACTTCCCGCCGTTCTCCACCGGCGAGACCGGCCGCGTCGGCAGCCCCAAGCGCCGCGAGATCGGCCACGGCGCCCTCGCCGAGCGGGCGCTCGTGCCCGTCCTGCCGAGCCGCGAGGACTTCCCCTACGCGATCCGGCAGGTCTCGGAGGCGCTCGGCTCCAACGGCTCGACGTCGATGGGCTCGGTGTGCGCGAGCACGCTGTCGATGCTCAACGCCGGCGTGCCGCTCAAGGCGCCCGTCGCGGGCATCGCGATGGGCCTGGTGTCCGACACGGTCGACGGTGAGACCCGCTACGCGGCGCTCACCGACATCCTCGGCGCCGAGGACGCCTTCGGCGACATGGACTTCAAGGTCGCCGGCACGCGGGAGTTCGTCACCGCGATCCAGCTCGACACCAAGCTCGACGGCATCCCCGCGAGCGTCCTCGCCGGTGCGCTCACCCAGGCCAAGCAGGCCCGCCTGCACATCCTCGACGTCATGGCCGAGGCCATCGACACGCCCGACGAGATGAGCCCGTTCGCGCCGCGGATCATCACGGTCAAGGTGCCGGTCGACAAGATCGGCGAGGTGATCGGGCCCAAGGGCAAGATCATCAACCAGATCCAGGACGACACGGGCGCCGACATCTCCATCGAGGACGACGGCACCGTGTTCATCGGCGCGGTCGACGGCCCCTCGGCCGAGGCCGCCCGCCAGGCGATCAACCAGATCGCCAACCCGACCATGCCGGAGGTCGGTGAGCGCTACCTGGGCACCGTCGTGAAGACGACGACGTTCGGTGCGTTCATCGCCCTCATGCCCGGCAAGGACGGCCTGCTCCACATCTCGAAGATGCGTGACCTCGCCGGCGGCAAGCGGATCGAGAACGTCGACGACGTCGTGTCCGTCGGCCAGAAGATCCAGGTCGAGATCACCGAGATCGACCAGCGCGGCAAGCTCTCGCTGTCGGTCGTCAGCAAGGACGAGGAGCCCGCCACGGTCGACGTGTCGGAGTCCATCGAGTCCGTCGCCGGCGTCGAGGCGCCGAGCGCCTGAGATGAGCCCCGTCGGTCTCCCGATCGACGACACCGCCGTCTCCCGCACCGTGCTGCCCTCCGGGGTCCGCGTCCTCACCGAGTCGATGCCGGGCCTGCGCTCGGCCACCGTCGGCATGTGGGTCGGCGTGGGCTCGCGCGACGAGGCCTCCGGCCACTTCGGCAGCACCCACTTCCTCGAGCACCTGCTCTTCAAGGGCACCGACCGGCGCAGCCCGCTCGACATCGCTGAGGCCTTCGACGCGGTCGGCGGCGAGGCGAACGCCGTCACGGGCAAGGAGCACACGTGCTACTACGCCCGTGTCATGGCCGAGGACAGCGCCATGGCCGTCGACGTCATCGCCGACATGGTGACGAGCTCGACCATCGACGCCGACGACTTCGACTCCGAGCGTGAGGTCATCCTCGAGGAGCTCGCGATGGCCGAGGACGACCCCACCGACGTGGTCCACGAGCGCTTCGCCGAGGCCGTCCTCGGCGCGCACCCGCTCGGCCGGCCGATCGGCGGCACGCCCGACACCATCCGCGCGGTCGGCCGTGACGACGTGCTCGCCCACTACCGGGCGCACTACGAGCCGCCGACGCTCGTGGTCACCGCCGCGGGCGGCGTGGAGCACGACGAGGTCGTGCGCCGGGTCGTCGCCGAGCTCGACCGGGCCGGCTGGCACGGCGGTGACGCGCGTCGGTCCCCGCGGCGCGGGCGCGCGCTCCTCGGCGACGCCACCACCGGGGCGGGCGCGGCCGCGACCGGAGCCGACGTCGTCGTCCGCCGCGACACCGAGCAGGCCCAGGTCGTGCTCGGCACGACCGGCCTCGCCGCGACCGACGAGCGCCGGTATGTGCTCAGCGTGCTCACGACCGTCCTCGGCGGCGGCATGAGCAGCCGGCTGTTCCAGGAGGTCCGCGAGAAGCGCGGCCTCGCCTACAGCGTGTACTCCTTCGCCTCCAGCTACACCGACGGCGGCTACCTCGGCCTGTACGCGGGCTGCAACCCCGCCAAGGTCGACACGGTCGTGGACCTGCTGGCCGCGGAGTGGGAGCGCCTCGCCGCGGACGGTCTCGCGCCGGGGGAGCTCGAGCGCGGGGTCGGCCAGATCGCCGGGGGCATGACGCTGGGGCTGGAGGACTCCGGCTCGCGCATGTCCCGCCTCGGCAAGGCCGAGCTCGTCCACGGCGCCTTCACCGACCTCGACGAGGCGGTCGCGCGGCTGCGCGCGGTCACCGCCGAGCAGGTGCAGGAGCTCGCTGCCGAGCTCGCCGCCCGGCCCCGGAGCCTCGCCGTCGTCGGACCGTTCGACGAGTCGCGCGGCTTCGGGACCGCCGGGGCGGCCGCGTGAGCCCCTCTCCGGAGGGGGCGCCCGTGCGGGTCGTCGTCGCCGGCGCCCGCGGCCGGATGGGCCGCGCGGCGGTCGAGGCCGTGGAGGCCGCCGACGACCTCGCCCTGCACGGGGCCGTCGGGCGCGGTGACGACCTCGCCGCCGCGCTGGACGGGGCCGACGTACTCGTCGACCTGTCGGTGCCGGACGCCTCGCCCGGCAACGTCGCGACCGCGGTCCGCGCCGGCGTGCACTGCGTCGTCGGCACGACCGGGTGGGACGACGACCGCCTGCAGGAGGTGACGCGGCTGCTCGCCGACGCCGACGGGGTCGGGGTGCTCGTCGCCCCCAACTTCTCGGTCGGCGCGCTGCTGGTCGCCGACTTCGCCGCCCGCGCCGCCCGGTTCTTCGAGTCCGTCGAGGTCGTCGAGCTGCACCACCCCGACAAGGTCGACGCCCCCTCCGGCACCGCCGTGCGCACGGCGCGCGGCATCGCCGCCGCGCGCGCCGAGGCGGGTCTCGGTGCCTCGCCGGACGCCACCACGCAGTCCCTGCCGGGTGCTCGCGGGGCCGACGTCGACGGCGTCCGCGTGCACGCGGTCCGGCTGCGCGGTCTCGTCGCGCACCAGGAGGTGCTGCTGGGCGGACCGGGGGAGCAGCTCACCCTGCGCCACGACAGCCTCGACCGGTCCTCGTTCATGCCGGGGGTCCTGCTAGGGGTCCGCGAGGTCGCCTCCCACCCCGGGCTGACGGTCGGGCTCGAGCACTGGCTCGACCTGTGAGGCGCCGGACCGCTCCGTGACCCGCACGAAGCTCGTCGTCGCCGTCCTGCTCGTCGTCCTCGGGTTCTACCTGTGGGGGCTGCTCGACCGCTCCGCGGCGGTGCTGTCCGACGGCGGGCCGGCCGGCTGGGCGCTCGCCTTCGGCATGGTCGTGCTCGTCGTGGCCGGGGTCGGCGTCGCCGTCGCCGAGGTCCGCTTCGGCCTCGCGACGCAACGGCTCGGCAGAACCCTCGACGACGAGGGCGCCCTGCCGGAGGACGTCCCGCGCCTGCCGTCCGGCGGGCGGGACCGGGCGGGCGCCGACGCCGCGTTCGCCCGCTACCGCGCGGAGACCGAGGCCGAGCCCGGTAGCTGGCGGGCGTGGTTCCGCCTCGCGCTGGCCTACGACATGGCGGGGGACCGGAAGCGGGCGCGAGCCGCCGCCCGGCACGCCGTGCGCCTGCACCGGGAGGACCGGCGCGGCTGACCGCGCCGGCGCGCCCGGGGCGTCCGCGCGACCGCGGGGTCGTCGGGACCGGTGCCCTGCCCGCGCGAGTCCGCCGCGCTCCTGGCCCGCGGGGTCAGCGGCTGCCCGGCGCCGCGACCTCCCGCGGCGGCACGGGGCCGGCCACGGCGTCCACGACCTGCGCGACCCCCTCCTCCAGCGGCCCGCGGCGGAACCGGAGCCGCCACAGCGTCGCGAGCACGACCGCCACGACCGCGTGGCTGAGCCACACCGCGAGCCCCTGCTCGGCGGGCAGCCCCAGCCACACCGCGACGACGTGGCCGCTGTACAGGGTGAGGGTCATGGACCCCGCGGCCGCGAGTGGCAGCAGCAGCGCCGCCCCGCCACGGGTCCGGGCGAGCAGCAGGCACCCGCCGACCACGGCGAGCGCGACGCCCGCGGTGCCGAGCAGGTCCAGCGGCGCCCCGCTGTGCGGGGTGCGGATCGCCAGCCACCACCACGACCCGGTGGGCGTGGTCCCGAACCACGGCCCCGGCACGCCGCGACCCGTCAGGGCGTCGCCGGCGGCGAGCGCGTCCTGAGCCGAGGGCAGCCGCAGCAGCCACGCGGACAGCAGCCACGAGGCGACGCCGAGCGCCGCACCCCCGGTGAGCAGCGCACCGGCGACCGGCGCCTTCGTGAGCGCGAGCCGCCCGACTCCCGCTCCGAGCAGCAGGTACCCGAACCACGTGAGGACCGGGTAGTAGCCGGTGAGGAGCAGGTCGGTGACCGCCTGCTGCGGCCGGAGGAGCAGCACCTCGAGCCCGACCTGCGCGTTGGGTCCGAACAGCGCGAACGTGTCGCGGAGCCAGTGCGAGGCGAAGGGTGAGAGCGCGAACCACGCGAGACCGGCGCCGCCGAGAACGAGCGGGGGAAGCCGCACGAGCGGCGCCACGAGCACGAACAGGACGGCGTAGTACTGGAGGATGACGGCCACCGGCGGGGACAGCGTCGCGAGCGTCAGCCCGAGCACGAGCACCGCCGCGGCGCGGACGGCGTTGCGCGCGACCATGTGGCCGTAGGGGACGCGCGGTCGCCCGGCGCCGCCGTCGGCCAGGGCGAGGCCGGCCCCGGCGAGCAGCGCGAAGGTCGCCGACGCGCGCCCGTCGGCGAGCACGTACGCGAGCGTCGTCGACCCGTCCGCGCTCGTGCGGGCGAGCAGGTGCGTGCCCATCATCCCGAGCAGGGCGAGGCCGCGGGCGGCGTCGACGCCGGTGAAACGGGTCGCCCCGCGTAGCCTGCCGCGCTGCGGCGCGGCCGTGCCGGTCGTCACTCCTCGACCAGCCAGGCGACGAAGCGCACCTCCGGCCACACCGACCGGGCGCCGTCGCCGAGGCCGTCCGCGGGCTCGTCGAGGTCGGCGTCGTCGAGGGCGCGCCGGCGACGCGCGCCGTCCTCGGCGAAGCCCGCGCCGCGCAGGAACTCCGCGCGGCCGGCGTCGTCGACGTGGACCCACGCCAGCAGGTGCGTCGCCCCTGCGGCGCGGGCGGTGTCCGCCACCGCGGCGAGCAGGCGGGAGCCGTGACCGCGGCGGGTGTGCAGCGGGTCGACCTCGAGCGCGACCACCTCGACGCCCCCGCCGCTGCCATCGGTCCCGTCGCCCTCCTCGGTCCCGTCGGCGTCCCCGCTCCCGTCGGTCTCGTCCCCGCCGGCCGGGTCCGTCCCGTCCGTCGCCGGGGCCGCTGCGGCGAAGCCCGCCACGATCCCGTCACCCAGCGCGACGTGCACCGTGTGGGCGGGGGAGGGGGGCTCGGTGACCGCGGTGCGCCATGCGTCGGCGAGCTGGTCGGCGTCGAGCGCGGCGACCACCTCGCGCGGGAGGACCTGGGCGTAGGGCCCACCCCACGAGCGGGCGTGGACCGCGCCGATGGCGGCGAGGTCGGCCTCACGGGCCCGGCGGACGGAGTTCTCGGCGCCCGGGGACCCGGTCAGCAGGCTCGCCATGAGCTGATCGTGTCACGCGCGGCCGGGGCGCCGACCACGCGGGCACCCGGACCGTGGTGGGCGGACATGACGGAGGCCCGCACCCGGTGGGTGCGGGCCTCCGGATGACCCGGGCGGGGACCGGGTCGGACCTCAGGCCTGGCCTGAGCCGATCTGCTTCTCCGAGCGCGCCTCGAGCTGCTCTCCCTCGGCCCCGTGCGGGGCGGTGTCGAGGGCGTCGTGCTCGCCGTGGCTGTGCGCCGCCGAGAGCTCCGCCGGGGTGACGGGCTCGACGCGGTCCTCGAAGTAGAAGCCCGACAGCCGCTTGCGCAGGCCGTCCGCCCACGCGCCCTTGCGGCGCACGCCGTTGGCGTCCTTGACCGGGCCGGGCTCGATGGGCGTGTAGTTCGGGTGCTGCACGAGGGTCCAGCGCTCGTACTCGTCCATCGGGCGGTGCCGCTCGAGCACCTCGCCGGTGTCGAGGCGGTACACCTCGCCGGTCTCCACGCCGTGCAGCACCCGCTCGCGGTCGCGGCGCTGCAGGCCGAGGCAGATCCGCTTCGTGATGACGAAGACGATCGGCGGGGCGACGAACATCATGACCCCGACGAAGCGGGTGATGTCGTTGATCGCGAGGCCGAGCTGCGTGGCGATGATGTCGTTGCCGCCGTTGGCCCACAGCAGCGCGTAGAAGGTCAGCGCCATCATGCCGAGGCCGGTGCGGGTCGGGGCGTTGCGGGGACGGTCGGCGAGGTGGTGCTCGCTCTTGTCGCCCGTCGCGACCTGCTCGATCCACGGGTACGCGACGAGCAGCGTCGTGAGGATGCCCGGCAGGATGACGGCCGGCAGCAGGATGTTGCCGGACAGCGTGTAGCCGAGGATCGTCACCTCGAGCCAGCCGGGCATGACTCGGACGGCACCGTCGAGCCAGCCCATGTACCAGTCCGGCTGTGAGCCCGCGCTCACCGGTGACGGGTCGTACGGGCCGATCGTCCACACCGGGTTGATCTGCACGGTGGCGGCGATGAGGGCGATGACACCGAAGACGATGAAGAAGAACCCGCCCGCCTTCGCGATGTACACCGGCAGCAGCGGGTAGCCGACGACGTTCGTGTTGGTCTTGCCCGGGCCGGGGTACTGCGTGTGCTTGTGCAGCACCACGAGGAACAGGTGCGCGGCGATGAGCGCGAGAGCGATGGCCGGCAGCAGCAGCACGTGGATCGTGTAGAAGCGCGGGATGATCGCCTCGCCCGGGAACTCGCCGGCGAACAGCCAGAAGTGCACGTACGTGCCGATGAGCGGGATCGCGAGCACGATCGCGGCCGCGATGCGCAGGCCCGTGCCGGACAGCAGGTCGTCCGGCAGCGAGTAGCCGGTGAAGCCCATGAAGATGGCGAGCAGGGCGAGGATCGCGCCGATCACCCAGTTGAGCTCTCGCGGCTTGCGGAACGCACCGGTGAAGAAGACCCGGATCATGTGGATGACCGTGCCCGCCACGAAGACGTGCGCCGCCCAGTGGTGGATCTGGCGGATGAGCAGGCCGCCGCGGACCTCGAAGCTGAGGTTGATCGTGGAGGCGAGCGCCTCGGACACGAGCTTGCCCTGCAGCGGCTCGTAGGGGCCCTCGTAGGCGATGAGCGCCTGCGACGGGACGTAGAAGAACGTGAGGAACACACCCGTCAGCAGGCAGATGATGAAGCCGTACAGGGTGATCTCGCCGAGCATGAACGACCAGTGGTCGGGGAAGATCTTCCGGGCGCCGCCGCGCACGACCTTCGCGAGGCCGAGGCGCTGGTCGCCCCAGGCCGCGGCCTGACCTGCCCGGGACTGGTACTGGACCCGCTGGACGCTCGTCGTCGCCATCAGGCCTCCTCCTCGATCCGTGTGCGGTCGCGCTCGAGCTCCCAGTAGCTCGGCCCGACGGTGCCGTCGAAACCGTCGGTCGCCACCAAGTATCCCTCGTCGTCGACGGAGATGGGCAGCTGGGGGAGGGGCCGCTTGCCTGGCCCGAAGATGACCTTGCAGTTCTGGAGCACGTCGAACGTGGTCTGGTGGCACGGGCACAGCAGGTGGTGGGTCTGCTGCTCGTACAGCGCGACCGGGCAGCCCATGTGGGTGCAGATCTTCGAGTAGGCGACGATGCCGCCGTAGGAGCCCTCGACCGCCTCGGGGGCGACCTCCTCGGGCTCCAGGCGGATGAGGAGCACGGCGGCCTTCGCCTTCTCGTCGAGGAAGTGGTCCGCCTCCTCGATGCCGGCCGGCTGCACGTGCACGACCTGGCCGACGACGAGGTCCGTGGCCCGGATCGGGTCACCCGTCGGGTCGGTGACGAGGCGGGTGCCGCCCGTCCAGATCGTCTCGGCGAGCACGCCCTCGGGGTTCGGGCCGGTGTCCTTGAGCAGGAGCACGGCCGGCAGCGGCGCGAGGGCCGCGGCGCCGATGAGCGTGTTGCGGATGAGCGGGCGACGCCCGATGCCGGACTCGCCGACGCCGTCGCGGAGGATCTGCGCGGCGTCGGCCTGCTCCTCCGGCGTGCCGTCGATGGAGTGGCGCTCCTCGACGACCTCGTGGTCCGGCATGAGGGTCTTCGCCCAGTGCACGGCGCCGAAGCCGATGCCGCCGAGGGCGAAGGCGATGCCGAGGCCGAGCAGCAGGTTGGACCAGAAGAGGATCTGCTCCTCGCTCTGGTCCCGCAGCGGGATGGCGAAGTACGCGGTGATCGTGAGGACCGTGCCGACGATCGACAGCAGGAAGAGGAACGCGACCTGCCGCTCCGCGCGCTTCGCGGCCTTCGGGTCGGTGTCGGCGAGCCGGTCGACGTGCGGCGGCAGGCCGGGGTTCTCGAAGCGCTCCGGCAGCGGCCCGCTCTCGCGGCGTGCGACGTCCGTGCTGGCGTCGCCGTGCGCGGGCGCGCTCGACGTGGCCGGGGTGAGGTCGTGGTTGCTGCTCATGTCTCCGCTCATCGTGCCTTGGCCCCCAGCCAGATCGCACACCCGATCAGGGCGCCGAGGCCGGCGACCCACAGGAACAGGCCGTCGCCCACGGGACCGAGCGAGCCCAGCGACAGCCCGCCGGGCGCCGGGGTGTCCTCGAGGTAGGCGAGCCACGCGATGATGTCGTTCTTCTGCTGCGGGGTGAGGGTCGCGTCGCTGAAGACGGGCATCGACTGCGGCCCCGTGACCATCGCCTCGTAGACGTGGACCGGCTCGACGCCCTCCAGCGCCGGCGCGTACTTGCCGCGGGTGAGGGCGCCGCCGGCCCCGGCGAAGTTGTGGCACATCGCGCAGTTGACGCGGAACAGCTCGGCGCCCTCCGCGACGTCACCGTTCTCGGGGTCGAGAAAGCGCGCCTCGGGGATGCTCGGGCCGGGCCCGAAGGCCGTCGCGACGTACGCGGCGAGGGCGCGGACCTCCTCGCCGCTGAACTGCGGCTCGCGCTTGGGGACCTGCGGGCCCGAGGCCTGCGCGGGCATGCGGCCGGTGCCGACCTGGAAGTCGACGGCTGCGGCGCCGACGCCGATGAGGGAGGGGCCGGCCTGCGTCTCGTCGGCACCCTGGAAGGAGCCCGCGCCGTCGATGCCGTGACAGCTCGCGCAGTTGGCGAGAAAGAGCTCCTGGCCCAGCGCCACCTCGTCCTCGCCCCACGCGGGGGAGGCCTCGGCCCGGGTGGGGGACACGGCCGCGTACGCCATGCCGGCCACGAGGAGCGCCCCCAGCAGGACGACGACGAGCGCCAGCGGGTGCCGGCGGTGCCGCATGACTGCGTTCACGTGGTCAGACCCCTCAGGTGAAGTAGACGGAGATGAAGAGCGCGATCCAGACGACGTCGACGAAGTGCCAGTAGTACGACGTCACGACGGCCGCGGTCTCCTCGTGGTGACCGAAGCGCTTGGCCGCGAAGGTGCGGGCGATGACGATGAGGAAGGCGAGCAGGCCGCCCGTCACGTGCAGGCCGTGGAAGCCCGTCGTCAGGTAGAAGGTGGAGCCGAACGGCGAGGAGGCCATCGTCAGCCCCTCGTGCACGAGCTCGGCGTACTCGTAGACCTGGCCCGAGACGAAGACCGCGCCGAGGAGGAACGTCAGCACGTACCACTCGCGCATGCCCCACTGGGCGATCTGGAAGAACCGGCCGGTCCGGGCGGGCTGGAAGCGCTCGGCGGCGAACACGCCGAACTGGCACGTGACCGAGCTCGACACGAGGATCAGGCAGTTCACGGTGGCGAAGGGGATGTTGAGCATCGCCTGGCCCGCGTCGTACTCGGCGGGGCGGATCGAGCCCAGCGTGAAGAACATCGCGAACAGGGCCGCGAAGAACATGAGCTCGCTGGACAGCCACACGATGGTGCCGACCGAGGTGAGATTCGGGCGGTTGACCGCCGCCGGGGCACCCGTGCCCACTGCCGTTGCTGCTGCCACAGGGGCAGGTTAGTCGAGGGGCGCGCAGAAGGAGAGGGCACCCCGCCGTCGGGGCGCGGGCGGTCGCGCAGCGGTCCCGGACCGGTAACGGGCGAGCGGCCCGGTAGATTCCCGCCCATGAGCAGCGTCTCCTCGTCCGGCACCGCGGAGGCCGCGCCCTCCCCGGCCGCGAAGCAGCAGTCGGAGCGGCTCGTGCTCGGGGTGTACAGCGACGACCGGTCCACGCGCGACAAGGTGCGCCGGGCCGTCGGGCGCCGTCCCGCGCCCGACGTCGGCACCGTGGAGATGCACGAGTTCGCGACGCTGCCGGCGCTGCTGCGCGCGGTCGACCGGATGCGCTTCGACGTGCTCGTGCTCGACGGCGAGGCGTCTCCCGCCGGGGGCCTCGGTGTCGCCCGGCAGCTCAAGGACGAGGTCTACGAGTGCCCGCCCGTGCTCGTGCTGACCGGGCGCCCGCAGGACGCGTGGCTCGCCGCGTGGTCCAAGGCCGAGGCCGCCGTGCCGCACCCGCTGGACCCGCGCGCGGTCGCCGACGCCGTCGCGGAGCTCGCCCGTCGCCGTGCCTCCGGGCCTGCGGCGGGGGCGCCGACCGGCGCGTGAGCGTCCCGACGTGGGCGGGGGTGCTCGACACCCTCGCCCGGCGGGACGACCTCGACCGCGACCAGACGCGCTGGGCGCTCAACGAGGTGATGAACGGCGAGGCCGACGACGCGCGCCTCGCCGGGCTGCTCGTGGGGCTGCGGTCCAAGGGCGAGACGGTCTCGGAGGTGAGCGGGCTCGCGGAGGCGATGCTGGCGCACGCGGTGCCGCTGACGGTGCCGGGCCCGACGTTGGACATCGTCGGCACGGGCGGTGACGGGGCCAGGACGGTCAACATCTCGACGATGGCCTCCGTCGTCGCCGCCGGGGCGGGGGCGACGGTCGTCAAGCACGGCAACCGGGCCGCGTCGTCCAGCTGCGGCACCGCCGACGTGCTCGAGGAGCTCGGCCTCGACCTCGAGCTCGACCCCGCGCAGGTCGCGTCCAACGCCCGCGCGCACGGCATGACGTTCGCGTTCGCGCCGCGCTTCCACCCCGCCATGCGCCACGTCGGCCCGGTGCGCCGCTCGCTGGGCATCCGGACGGTATTCAACTCCCTCGGCCCGCTCACCAACCCGGCGCGCCCGGCGGCGATGATGCTCGGCGTCGCCGACGAGCGGCACGCGGGGATCATCGCGGGCGTGCTGGCCTCGCGGGGCACGACCGCGCTCGTGGTGCGCGGCGAGGACGGCCTCGACGAGCTGACGACGACCGCGCCCTCGGTCGTGCGGGTCGTGGTGCGCGGCGAGGTCGCGGAGACCCGCTTCGAGGCGGAGTCCCTGGGGCTGGCGCCCGCGACGGTCGCGGACCTGCGCGGCGGGGACCGTGGCCTCAACGCCGGTGTCGTGCGCTCGGTGCTCGGCGGCGAGACCGGCCCGGTCGCCGACGTCGTCGTGCTCAACGCCGCCGCGGGCCTGCTCGCGCTCGACCTGGTCGAGGACGAGCGCTCGGCCGCCGACGTCGCCGAGCAGCTGCCCTACCACCTGGAGCCGGCGCTGGAGCGGGCGCGGGCCTCGCTGGTGGACGGGCGGGCGCAGCAGGTGCTGAGGAGCTGGCTGGGCTGACGCCTCCGTCACGGTGGCACGGAGCCAGGCAGGTGGGCGTAGGCGCCGTGCGGTGGGGCCTCGTCAGAGGGGCTCCACGACGGGGACGCCCTTCTGCCGCGCGACGGCGAGGAGCCGCTCGTCGAACGTGGCGAGGATGGCGCGGTGCGTCTCGGCCGTCAGGAGGACGCAGCAGTCCGGCAGCTTGAGGCGGGTGTCGGCACGCAGCCGAGCCAGCCTGGACGCCGAACCCTCGGGCAGCGGTAGCTCCCGTACGCCCAGGGCGCGGAGCGCGCTGTCCCCATCCTCGAGCCGTCCGGCCCGTGCCGCACCGACCAGGACCTCCGCAAGGGTCACCGTGCTGGCGGACAGCGACTCGTCGGACCGTTCGAGCAGCAGCGACACCGAGCGCTCGTGGTGCGCGTCGGTGGTGTCGAGCACCGCGATGAGGACCTTCGCATCGAGCACGATCACGCGGGCCAGTCCTCCCGCAGGTCTGCGAGATGGTCCGCGCCGAAGACGCCCGTCAGCCGGCCGGCCTGCTCCGCCAGGGCTGCCTGGCGCTGCTGACGGCGTGCGTCCGCCGTGAGCGTCACCGCGGCATAGCCCTCGAGGGCCAGTCGGACCAGCAGCTGGGGACGACTCAGGTCCGGCCACGTCCGCGCAGCGAGGTCCAGAGCCTCGCGCAGCTCGTCAGTCTCCGTGACGAAGTGACGCGGTCGAGTGGTGGGCATCCGAGAAGTGTAGCACTGAGAAGTAAGGGTGTTGCACCGTCGACCCGGCTCCGACGTCGGGCCGTCAGAGGCGTACGAAGGGGATCAGCGCGAGGAACACCAGCCCCATGGCCGTCTGGAACGCGAGCAGCGAGACGGCGACCCACCGGCGACGGCCCAGCGTGACGAAGTCGCGGGCGAACATGCCGACGCAGAGCGTGAACAGCACGGCCATCGAGAGCTGCGCCCCCCAGACCCAGTTGCCGTGGAACAGCACGGACCCGTCGTCGAGCACCTCCGCGAGGACGGTGAACTGCACGAGACCGACGAGGACGCTCGTCCACGCGAGCACGAGCGGGTAGCGGTAGCGCCTCGTGCGCCACACCAGGTAGGTGAGCAACGCGACCGGCACCACGGAGAGGAAGAGCGACGGCAGGATCCGGACACCGAACCGGGTCTGCCACACCTCCCACACCGCGAAGGGGGCGACGGTGTTGCGGACGGTCTCGCCCTGGATGACGAGGCCCGGGCCCGAGTAGGTCCCGACGTACTGCAGCAGGAGCACCGCCGCGGCGGCGAGCCCCGTCGGTGCGACGCGGCGGAGCAGGTCGTACGTCCTCTTCGCCCGCTCTCCCCGGGGGGCCGAGAGGGCGGCACCGAGGCCTACGAGGCCAAGTGCCGGGACCAGGGCGAGAACGTAGTTGGGCTTCGTCCACGCACTCGCGACCACGAGGCCGACCTGACCTGCCTGCAGGGCCCACGACGGCGCCCGGGACGTCATGAGCCGGCAGGTGGAGGCGAACAGCAGCAGCGCGAAGGGGACGGCGAGCACGGCGGTCGAGTTGTGCCAGAGGACCGGCGACAGCTTGCCGAGGTGGAAGTACGCCAGAGGGGTGAGCGTCAGCGGCGCGGCGACCCCCGCGACGAGCGTCGCGGCGACGCGGGCCCGCGTGCCGACGGCGAGGAGGGAGAGGAGCGTCCAGGTGACGGCCAGCCGCGCCCCGTAGGAGACCGCCAGCACCGTGACGGCCGCTCGGCGGACGGCGTCCTCGTCGCCCCGTCCGGACAGCAGGTCGAGCAGGTCGTAGTAGAGCGTGTACCCGAGCCGGATCTCCCCGTCGCGCTGCTGCGCGACGAGTCCGAGGTGCAGGTAGATGTCGGAGCCGGAGGCGGAGCGGCTCAGCGAGGTGAAGACGACGGCCCCGACCACGGTGCCGAGTGCGAGCATGGCGATAGCCCCAAGCCACGTGGTTCGCGACCGCGGGACGTGGGTCGACACGGGCACGCGGCATCCTCTCCTGTGCGTGCCGTGGCCGCTGACGCTTCGCACATCCCGCACCCGAGCGGGGGCGCTCATCGCTCTCCCGCATCAGCCCTCGTCGCCCGGCACCCGCCACAGCGACGGCCCGCCTTGCCCGCGCCGCCCGGACTCCACCAGGTGCAGCCGGGACCAGCGGGCGGCGCCCCCCACGGGCAGCGCCCAGCCCGCGTCGGTGTGCACGAGCCGGACCCCCGGCTGCTCGAGCCAGCGGACGAGCAGCCCGGTCTCCTCCGGCAGCGCGGCCGAACCGGGTCCTGACGGGGCCTCGACGTGCTCGGCGGTCGCCCGGAGCGCGTCGACGACGGGCATGACCGGCTCGCCGCGGCCGGCGACCGCGGCCCCGGCGAGCCGGCCGTGGCGCACGCACACGAGCTCCCAGCCGCCGACCGCCCGCGGGGCCGCAGCGACGAGCTCGCCGCACCGGACGAGCGCGGCCGCCTGCTGGGCGCGGTCCAGGCCGCGGACGAGCGAGGCGAGCCGGTCGCGCTCGACGGCGGCCTCCTCGTAGCGCTGCTGCTCCGACAGCTGCGAGACCCGCCCCATGACCCGCTCGACGAGGGCCGCGAGGTCCTGCTCCAGCGCCGAGCGGGCGTCGGCGACCACCGCGGCGTACGCGTCGTCCGGTCCGGACACGCACGGGGCGGAGCAGCGGCCCATCTCCGCCCGCACGCACGCGGACCGCCCGCCTCGGCGGGCGATCCGGTCGGTGCACGTCCGCAGCGCGAAGGCGGTGTGGACGGCGTCCATCGCGGCGAGGGCGCGGGACCGACTGGGGAACAGCCCGACGTAGGCGACACCGGCGCGCCCGTCCCGCGGCTTCGTCACGACGGACAGCCGCGGCGCGGGCTCGTCGGTCAGGCTCAGCCACGCGGCCTTCTCGGGACGGGTCGAGCGGCGGTTGTACGGCGGGCGGTGCTCGGCGATGAGCCGCAGCTCGCGGACCTGCGCCTCCAGCGCGGTCGCGCACACGACGTGCTCGACCGTCGCCGCCACCGACACCATCTCCGTCATGCGGCGCCGCTTCTCGCTCGCGGTGAAGTACGAGCGCACGCGGGTGCGCATGTCGAGGCTCGACCCGACGTAGAGCACCCGCCCGCCCGGGTCGACGAAGCGGTACACCCCCGGCGCCTCCGGCACGCCGTCGACGAGGTGGCGGCGCGCGCGGCGGCCGTCGTCGGTGCGGCAGAAGTCGAGCAGGTCCTCGACCGTGCGAACACCGCGGGCGCGGGCGAGCAGGCCGTGGAGCACGTCGACGGTCGCGCGCGCGTCGGCGAGCGCCCGGTGCTCCGGCGTGGTGCTCGCGCGGAACAGCCGGGCCAGGCTCGCCAGCCGGCGGTTCGGCACCTCGTCGGAGGTGACGAGGCGGCGTGCGAGGAGCACCGTGTCGACGACCTCGAAACGCGGCCACGCGCGCTGCTGCCGGGTACAGGCCTCGCGGAGGAACGACGTGTCGAAGCGGGCGTTGTGGGCGACGAGGACCGCGCCGGCGGCGAAGTCGAGGAAGGCGGGCAGCGCCGCCGCGAGCCGCGGCTGGCCCGCGAGCATGCCGTTGGTGATGCCGGTGAGCAGCGCGATCTGCGGCGGCACCGGCACGCCCGGGTCGACGAGGGTCTGGAACTCCCCGAGCACCTCACCGCCCCGCACCCGCACGGCGCCGATCTCGGTGATGGCGTCGCTGGCGGGGCTGCCGCCCGTGGTCTCGAGGTCGACGACGACGAACTCCACCTCGTGCAGCGGCCGACCGAGGTCCTCGAAGCTGCCCTGCACAGCCAGCGGCTGCTGCGCGGGCGGGGGAGGGCTCATGCCTCCGGACGCTAGGTCGGGGGGTCGACACAACCGGCGAGGCGCGCCCGGACGGTCGCCTGGTGACCGTCGGTCGTGGGTTGTGTCCAGGGCGCTCCCTAGCGTCCCGCGCATGCTCATCGACTGCGACACGTGCACGGCCCGGCCCCTGGCCTGCGGGGACTGCGTCGTCACCCACCTGCTGTCCACCCGCCCCGCTCGCCCGTCCGGCGAGCGGCCGTCGGCGACCGAGCTCACCGCGCCGGAGGTCGCCGCGGTCGCGGTGCTGTCGGCGCAAGGGCTCGTGCCGCCGCTGCGGCTCGTCACGGCGACCCCGCGAGCAGCGCCTCGCGACCACGACGACCGGGCCGCCGCCTCGGGGCAGTAGCTCGCCGTCCGGCGCGCCCGGGGGTGTGTTGCCCCGAACGGCTCACGCCGTGGCGCCCCCTCGCCGATACTCCGGTGCGTGGAGGTGGTCGCGAGCCCGCGGGTCGAGCCGACGGTCTCGGAGGGTGCAGGGCACCGCGTCTTCGCCACCGTGTTCGCCGCCGCCTGCCTGTTCCACCTCGCCTCGAGCGCCGGGCTGGCTGCCGTCGTCGACCGGAGCGTGTGGCTGGCCGTCGCCCAGCTCGCGGTCGGTGCCACGGCTGTCGGGGTGATCGTGTCGAGGCGCTGGCGGGCCGGCCTCGTGGCCCTCTGCCTCGCGGTGCTGTGCAGCGTCTGGCTCGAGGCGCCGTACGTCGGCAACCACTGGGTGCTCGCGGGTGCGGTGGCCGGCGCCTACCTCACGAGCGCGCTGTGGGCGGCCCGCCGGGGCCGGGGCCGGTGGGCCACCTTCGTGCCCGTCGGGCAGCTCGTCCTGCTCGCCGCGTACGGCTTCGCCGCCTTCGCCAAGCTCAACAGCGGGTTCTTCGACCCGGCCGTCAGCTGCGCGGTCTTCTACCAGGACCAGATGGTGACGTCGTGGGGTCTGGGCGGGCTCTCCGTCAGCGGTCACGACGTCCTCGGCAGGGCGGTGGCGGTCGGGGCCGTCGCCGTCGAGCTGTCGGTGCCGCTCCTCCTCGTCGTACGCCGGACGCGGGCCTACGGCGTCGCGCTCGCCGCGACCTTCCACTGGTTCCTCGCGCTCGACCTGCACCAGCACTTCTGGGACTTCACCTCGGTGCTCTTCGCGTGCTTCCTGCTCTTCCTCACCGCCGACCAGCACGCGGCCCTCGCCCGCCTCGTCGGCGGGGCCTGGACGTCCAACCGCCTGCTGCGGGTCCTCGTCGTGCCGGTCGTCGGGGTGTGGGCGCTCACGGCGACGGCCGCGGCCGCACTCGTGCCGTTCGACGTGGGCCCGGGCGCCGCAGCCGCGGCCGCGCCCCTCGCGCTGCTGCTGGCGACGGCGCTGTGGTGGACGCTCGGCACCGCCCTGCTCGTCCTCGTGCTCGTCGTGGTCCTGCGGGACCGGACGGTCGACACCCGTCGCATCCGGGTCGCGAGCCCGCTGCTGCTCGTCGTCCCCCTCCTCGTGGTGGCGAACGGCCTCACGACGTACCTCGAGGTCAAGACCGGGTACGCGTGGAACATGTACAGCAACCTGCGGACCGTGGCCGGGGAGACCAACCACCTGCTCGTGCCGGGGACGTGGGACGTGCTCGGCCGGCAGGGTGACCGGGTCGAGGTCCTCGCCAGCAGCGACACCGGCCTCGTGTCCGACGGCACCGCCGAGTACGTGTGGAGCGAGTTCCAGGAGTACGCCCGGACCCACCCGCAGGAGACGGTGCGCTACGTCCGGGGCGGCGAGACGTTCGAGGCGCCCACGCTCGCCGACGACCCCGCGTCCGCCGGGACGACCGGCGTCGTCGAGCGGCGCCTGCTCGCCTTCCGCTCGGTGGACACGTCCGGTCAGGAACGGTGCCTCGCGTACTTCGGTCCGGCCCGGTGACGCCTCGCCGGTCGGCGGCCCTGAGTACCGTGACGTGGTGACGGGCCGGCGGGTGAAGGACCCCCACGACGTGCGCGCGGCGCTCGTCGTCTCGGCTGTCACCGTCGGCGTGCTGCTCCTGGTGGCGCTCGTGTCCTCGCCCACCTCGCTGCTGCTCGTGCGGGCAGAGCCGGCACCGCCGGTCGCCGCTCCTCGCGCCGTGGTGCCGTCCGAGGCCGTGGACGCCGCGGCCGGGCGTCCGGTGCCCGAGCCGACCGAGCCCGAGGTCCGGGCGCCCGCGCCCGAGGTCCCCTCGCCGGTCGACTCGGTCGAGGCGGCGCTGGAGGCCGCACTCGACGCGCGCGACGGGGCCGTCGCCCGCCGTACCCCGGGAGGCTGGACGGCCGCCGGTGGGAGCGACGCGGACTTCCGCATCGTCCTGTCGCTGCCCTTCACGCGCTTCGAGAGCGAGGTCGTCGACGACGCGCTCGAACCTGTCGGGGACGCCGATCCGGCCGCGGCGGGTGAGTGGACCGCGCGTGTCCGCACGACGTACTCCCTCGACGGCACCCTCGCGGTGCAGCGGCAGGACACCGTGACGCTGCGGCGCGGAGCCGAGCCCGCGGATGCCGAAGGCGCCCTCGCGGGTGCCGACAGGTGGCGGGTCGTCACCTGGGAGCCGTGGCCGGCCGAGGACGCCCTCGGGACACCCGCCCCGTGGCAGCTCGGTCCCGTGGCGGTCGCGCGGGGTGAGCGTGGGCTCGTGCTCGCGTGGCCCGAGGCGCCGGCCGGCGAGGCGGAGGTCGCCGCCGCGACGACGTGGGCGCAGGAGCTCGCGGGCTACGTCGAGACCGGGGCCGTGGTCGTCGACTCCTACCTCGGCACCGGCTGGCCCCGGGACAGCGTGCTCCTCGCGCCGGCAACGCCGGAGCAGTTCGCCGCCCTCGTGCCGGGTGAGCGGCCGGACGGCGACGGCGTCTTCGCCGCCCTCACCATCGACGTCACGACCGTGGACGGCACGGGTGACGTCGTCGTCGTCAACCCGGGCGCCCGGGCGGAGCTCACCGACGACACCTGGCAGGTGACCCTCACCCACGAGCTCGTCCACGTCGCCTCCGGGGCGCTGTACGGCGACACCCAGGAGCTGTGGCTGGCCGAGGGCTTCGCCGACCTCGTCGGGTGGTCCACGGTCGTGCCCGGCCGGGTCGACCGGGAGCTCGTCGCGGCACGGCTGCTGTCCAGGGTGCGGTCCGGTGACGCTGCGGCGACGGTGCTGCCGCCGCGGGAGGCGTTCAGCGAGGGGGACGCCGACGTCGTGGGGGACGCCTACGAGGGCTCGTGGCTCGCGGTGCTGCTGCTCGAGGACGAGATCGGTACCGACGCACTGCTCGACCTGTACGCGCAGGCGTCGGACGAGAGCGTGGCGGAGACCGCGGAGGAGCGCACCGAGGCCGCGCTGCTCACCGCGACCGGCCAGGGCCGTGAGGCGTTCGAGCAGCGCTGGTCCGCGTACGTGACCGCTCTGTCCGCCGACGCCCGGTGAGACTGGGGTCGCCGTTCGCCGTGCCGCGCACCGCCGTGGTGACGAACGACTTCCCGCCGCGCGCCGGCGGGATCGAGACGTACGTCGAGCGGCTGCTCGCGCACCTCGACCCGGCCTCGGTGGTCGTCCACGCGTGCGCACCTGACGGCGGCCAACCGGGCGCGAGGGACGCCACCGCCCACGACGCGCGGCTGCCCTACCGGGTGGTGCGCGACCCCGACCGGACCCTGCTGCCGACGCCCGCGCTCGCCGCGCGCGTCGCCCGGACGGTGCGGGAGCACCGGGCCGAGGCGGTGTGGTTCCCGTCGTCCGCGCCGCTCGGCCTGCTCGCGCCCGCCGTGCGCAGGGCCGGCGCCCGGCGGGCGGTGGCGAGCGCGCACGGCCACGAGGTGTGGTGGGCACGGCTCCCCGGCAGCCGCACGGCCCTCCGGCGGATCGGCGACGCGGTCGACGTGCTCACCTTCGACAGCGCGTCGGTCCGGCGGCCGATTGCGTCGGCGCTGTCGCCGGCGGCCGCAGCGCGGATGGTGCAGCTGAGACCCGGTGTCGACGCCGACCGCTTCGCGCCGCCCGGCCAGGACACCGGCGCGGACGGCTGGGGTCCCGGCGGGCCGGTCGTGCTGTGCGTCTCGCGGGCCGTGCCGCGCAAGGGTCACGGCCGGCTGCTCGACATCTGGCCGACTGTGCTGGCCACCCACCCGCGGGCCCGGCTCGTGCTCGCCGGCAGCGGGCCGCTCGTACCGGGGCTGCGCGAGAAGGCACGGGCCCTGCCAGGGGCCGAGGTGATCGGCCGGGTGGACGACGACGCGCTGGCGGCGCTGTACGCCTCGGCCGACGTCTTCGTGCTGCCCGTGGTGGCGCGGCTCGGCGGCCTCGTCACCGAGTCGCTCGGCATCGTGCTGCTGGAGGCGGCCGCCGCCGGGATGCCGGTCGTGTCCGGGCGGGCGGGCGGCACGGTGGAGGCGGTGCTCGACGGCCGCACCGGTGCGCTGGTCGACGCCGGTGACGCGGACGCGCTCACGGGCGCAGTGCTCGACGTGCTCGCCGACCCGGCCAGGGCGCGGGAGCTCGGCCGGCGCGGTCGGGACTGGGTGCAGCGGTGCTGGGGCTGGGAGGGGACCGCTCAGCGGCTCGCGGGGCTGCTGTCGGGTTCCGTCGTCTCGCGCTGGTCCTGAGCCTCACTCGCGTCCGGCTCGACGTGGCCCGCCCGTCCCGGGACCGACACGAGCAACCACACCGTCAGCCCGACGAGGGCGAGGTTGCGCAGCAGCAGCGTGGCGGCTGCGAGCCGGCCGTCGTTCACCTGCCCGTTCCACTGGCCCGGGAAGGCGAGGTGGGTGAGCAGCACGATGCCCGCGACGAGCGGCAGGGTGCGCCGGGCGATGCGGCCGTCCGTGCCGGGCACGACGGCCGCGACCGCGGCCCCGCCGACGAGCCACAGCACGAACTGCGTGCTGAGGAGCGGGCTGGTCGCGAGCAGCGCGGTGACCGCGGCGTACCAGCGCAGCGCCGGCGTCCGGTGCCGCGACAGCCACAGGGCGGCACCGACCGTCAGCAGCATGAGCACGGTTGCGACCCGGGCGAGGGCCGCGGTGCCCGGTTCCAGGACCTCGTACGTGCCGTTGACGAAGTCGCCCTCGATCGGGGACCCGAAGGCCTGCTGCAGCGTCCACGGCATCGCCATGACGGACTCCACCTGGATGCCGCGTCCGGCCAGGTTGGCGACGAACGCCCACGTGTCGTCCAGCGCGACCGTCATGACGAGAGCGACGACGAGCCCCGCGCCGACGGCCCCGGCGAGCCAGCGCCGGTTGCGCAGGAAGAGCACGCCGAGCACGACCGGCCACGCCTTGACGGCGGTCCCGAGCCCGGCGAGGACGCCCGCGAGGACGGGCCGACGCGTGGCGAGCAGGAGCGCGCCCGCGGCCGCGGCGACGGGCAGCATGTCGAGCCGCGCCCAGGAGATGAGCCCGAGCAGCGGGACGAGCACCACCCACGCCCACACCCCGGCGATGTGGCCGCGCTCGAGCCGCACCGCGGCGAGCAGCAGCCACAGCACGGCGAGGTCCGCGGCGAGGAGCAGGACGACGTACCCGGCGTTGTAACCGAAGGGGGAGAGGTCCGGCAGCAGGAGCACCGGGGCTGCGAGCGGCGGGTACATCCACGTCACGCCCTCGGGCATCGCGCCGGTGTCGCGGATCTGCTGGGCCCAGAAGTCGTAGAGGACGAGGTCGTTCCACGCGAGCGACCGGCCGGAGAAGTCGCGGGCCGCGTAGACCACGGCCATGAGGACGCGCGCGGCGAACCAGGCGACGACGACGAGAGCGGGCGTCGCCGAGACAGCACGACGCCCACCGGCGGTGCCGGTGGGCGTCGTGGTGCGGATCATCACCAGGTCAGTCTCGTCCTAGGGAGTGCAGTCAGTGTTCGTGGCCTGAGCTGCGTTCATCGTCTCGCAACCCACGGAGAAGAGGTTGTTCGACACGAAGGTACCGAGCCCGATGACCGCCACGACTATTGCCGCGGCGATGGCGGCGATGATGAGGCCGTACTCGACGGCCGTGGCGCCCTCGTCGGACTTCCACACACGTCTCATCATCCCCGCCTAGCCCGCAGAGTGCGTCGTCAGTTGCCGGCCGGCGGCGCGACGGGGGCGAGGTTGGTGCTGACGTTCGTGAAGGCGGTGTTGATCTGGCCGCCGAGGGTGATGACGATGGTGACGATGACCGCGGCGATGGCGGCGACGAGCAGGCCGTACTCCACGGCGGTCGCGCCCTGGTCGCCGGAACCCGTGACGGTCTTGATGCGAGCGAGCATTGTGGTGGTCCTTCCCTTGGGGGGTCGTGGTGGGCGCCCCGCGCGCCTACGAGTAGAAGCATGCGGCCGGCCAGGGCGGTGCGACATCGTCCGGTGGGACAGTCCCACCTCGTCCGTTCGGGGGATATGTCGCGCCGGTGGTCAAGGTTTACGACCGGCCCTCGGGTCCCACCAGGCCGAGCCGGACGGCCTTCATGACGGCCTGGGCCCGGTTGGTGGCACCGAGCTTGTCGTAGATCTTGCCGATGTGGGTCTTGGTGGTCGACTCGCTGATGAACAGCCGCCGGCCGATCTGTCCCGCGGACAGGCCCTCGGCCAGCAGGTGGAGGACCTCCGTCTCCCGCGGCGAGAGCGCCGGCCCTACCGGCGTGCTGAGCCGGCGCTGCATCGCCCCGGCCAGGTCCTCGGCCGAGAAGCTCCGCGGCGACGCGACCGCGTGGCGGGCGGCGGCGACCACGTCGTCGCTCGGGGCGTCCTTGTTGACGAACGCGCTCGCGCCGGCCTCCAGCGCGCCGAGCAGGTGCTCGTCGCCCGCGTACATGGTGAGCACGACGATGCCCATCTCGTCGTGGACGCCGCGGACCCGGGCGGCGAGGTCGATCCCGCTGCCGTCCGGCAGCTTGACGTCGGTGACGAGCACGTCGGGCCGCTCGCGGTTGACCACCGCCGCTCCCTCGGCGACGGAGGCCGCCTCGCCGACGACGACGAAGTCCCTCGCCCGCTCGAAGGCACGGCGCAGCCCCTGCCGGATCAGGTCGTGGTCGTCGACGAGGACCACGCGGGTCGCTCCCTCGACGGGGGCGTCCGTCGCGCGACGACGCGGTTCCACGTCTCCCGACCACTGGCCGTGCCCCGCGTCGTTCCGTCTGTCCGTCGTCATCAGACCGCCCTCGTCTCGTCGTCCCAGTCGCCGACCGTCACCTCGACCACGGTGCCGCCGCCCTGCTCCCGCTCACGCACCGTCAGCTCCCCCCCGATCCGACGTGCCCGCTCGCGCATCCCCTTGAGTCCCATCGACTGCGGTCCTGGGGGCTGCAGGCCGATGCCGTCGTCGGCGATCCTGACCCACGCCCGGGGCGCCTCGACCGTGCAGTCGACCCAGAGGTTGCTCGCCTGGGCGTGCTTGCGCACGTTGGTGACCGCCTCCTGCGCGATGCGGAGCAGCTCGACCTCCACGCCGGGCGGGAGCCGCTCGCCGAACTCGTCGAGGACCGTGTGCACGACGAGGTCGCTCTGCTGGCCGACGCGCTGCACGTGCTCGCTGAGCGCGGTGCCGAGGCCGATCGAGTCGTCGACCCCGGAGCGCAGGTCGAAGATGCTGAGCCGGAGGTCGCTGACCACCCGGCGGACGTGCGCCCGCAGCGCCCGCAGATCCTCGGCGTTGTCGTCCGGCACGCGGTTGGCGACGTCGTCGAGCAGGTAGCCGACGCTCGCGAGCTCCTGGGCGATGCCGTCGTGGATCTCCCGGGCCAGCCGCAAGCGCTCGTCGACGGTCGCGAGGCGCCGGACGTCGTCGAACAGGAGCGCGGCGGCGAGACGGGGTCCGTTCTCGGCCACCATCCTCCGGACGTCGCGTACCTGCGTCGTCGAGAGCGCCGAACGTCGCAGAGACAGGACCGCTACCACGCGCTCGCCCATGGTGACCGGGAAGGCGTGCGCGGCGGCTCGCTCGTCGTGGTGCTCCGTGCGCGACCGCCACGCGGCGACGCTGGCGGCGTCCTCCGCCGGGTCGTCGGACACGTGGCCGGCCAACGGGGCGAGCCGTCCCTCGTCCGTCACGAGCGACACGGCCCGGTGGCCGTCGGGCTGCACGGCCGCGACCTCGTCGAGCAGCGCCCGGGCCAGGGTCGGCGGGTCGAGGCCGAGGCTGAGCTCGCGGGAGATCTTCTGCAGCTCCGCGAGGAGGCGGAAGGCCTGCTCGTACGCGGTGTCGCTGTAGGTGCGGTTCTCGTCGGTCAGCCGCCGCACCCACCCGCCCAGCAGCCCCACGACGACGAGCAGGATGGTCCACAGCAGCGTCTGCGACAGGCGCGAGACGGTGGAGGTGTCCGCCTGGCTCGACAGGATGCCGAGCAGCCACGCGAGGCCGGCGGCGCCGCCGCCCGCCGCACCGACTGCGAGGCCTCCCCGCTGCCCGATCGTGAACACGGGTAGCAGCAGGAGGGGGACGTACAGCGGGCCGATGTCCACGATGCTGCCGATGACGAGCCCGAGAACGACGGCCTCGGCGAAGGCCTGGAGCAGCCGGGCGGAGGGGTTCGGCAAGGGGATGGCCGCGAAGGCGATCACGATGACGAGGGCGATGCCCGGCAGCAGGGCAGCCTGCGCCTGGCCCGTCCCGGCCACCAGGACCGTGGCGACCGTCAGCAGGAGGCCGCGCAGGAGCAGCGGCACGAGCTCGCCGTCCAGCGCCAGTCGCCGCCCGCCCACGGGCACACCGTTGCACAGCGGACGGACCGGTCACCAGAGACACTTCGGCGAGCGGACGGATCACCTGACCGTTCGCGCCGGGTCGGTCACAATCAACTTGTGCCTAGCATCCCCGCATCGCGAGCCGGCTCGCCACCGGCGGCGACGACCATCGCCGACGTCCTTCGCGACACAGACGACGCGTTACGCTCCGGCGGCGGGGCCGCGGCGCGCGTGGTGCCCACGGGGTTCGGCGGGCTCGACACCTACCTGAGCGGAGGCATGCGCGCCGGCGAGCTCACGCTGCTCGGAGGCCCGCAAGGGCTCGGCAAGACGGCCCTCGCGCTGCAGCTCGCGAGGAACGTGGCCTCGGCGGGCGGGTCGGCCGTGTACTTCTCGTTCGAGCACGACGCCGCCACGATGCTCGAGCGGCTCGTCGCCATCGAGGCCGGCTGCATCCTCGGGGAGGACGGCGTCACCCTGCGGCGGGTACGGCAGGCCATGGAGGGCGGCGGGGCACTCGGGTCGCTCGCCGAGCGGCTCGCCGGGACGCCCGCGGGCCCACAGGCCGTCGAGGCGGTCGCGTCGTACGGCGACCGGCTGTTCCTGCACCGGGCGCTCGGGACGCGGACGGACCTGGACGAGATCTGGACCGTCGCGCGCTCGGCGCTCGCGCAGGGCGGGACGCCCCTGCTCGTCGTGGACTACCTGCAGAAGGTGCACGTGCCGGGTGAGGCGCCGGAGGACGAGCGTGTCACCCGCGTGGTGGAGGGCCTCAAGGACCTCGCGCTCGACCTCGGGGTGCCGGTGCTGGCCATCGTGGCCGCCGACAAGGAGGGACTGAGCCCGGGCAAGCGGCTGCGGGCGCACCAGCTGCGGGGCTCGTCGGCGCTCGCCTACGAGGCCGACGTCGTGCTCGTCCTCAACAACAAGTACGACGTGGTCGCCCGGCACCACCTCGTCTACGACACGACCGCCTCGCAGCGGTTCCACGCCTACGTCGTGCTGTCGATCGAGAAGAACCGGGGCGGCGTCGACCGGGTCGACCTCGAGATGCGTAAGCGCTTCGAGCAGTCGCGTTTCGACGACGAGCTGCAGCCGGTCGCCGAACAGCTGGTGGACGAGCGCCTCTTCATCGAGTGACGGCGGCGCTCAGGGCCGCGGGTCGCTCGACTCGACGAGCTCGAGAGCGTCCTCGTCGGCGAACTGGCTGAGCCGTCGGGCCAGCTCGCGCAGCGTCACGGCCGACGCGAACAGCGAGTTGGCTTCCCGGGCAGCGGCGGACGCGGCTCCCACGTCGCGCGAGGTGAAGGCGGGGCCTCGCGGTCCCCGGGCGAGCAGCGCGATGCCGCCCACAGAGACCAGGGGTACGGCGAGCAGGTGCGCCCAGGCGCTCAGGGGCGCACCGGACAAGCGGTTCCGGGCCACGTCGGTGTCGTCGACGATCACGGCGTGCTGGGCCGCACCCACCTCGGTGACCAGCCAGTGGTCCGCGGCCAGGACCAGCCGTTCCTCGAGGTGCCGGTGGCCGCTCGCCGCCGCCACCACCCAACGTTGCTGGTCGGGGACGAGCACCGCCGCTGCCGCCACGTCGACGGTGTCCCGCAGGTGCTCGACGACGGCGGTCGCGGTCTCCTTGACGCCGTAGAGACGGTCCACCTGCGGCAGCAGCCGGGCGACGAGGGCCTCCGGTGCGTCATCCCGGCTCTCACGCCCGCGCGACCGGACGGACGGCTGGTCCGGGGTCGGGACCGCCGGGACCTCCACCGGTCCGTCCGCGGGGTCCGCGTCGTCCGCGATCGGTTCGACGGGCTGCTCGACGGACACCGGCTCCGGAGCCCGCAGGTCGAAGGCTCGCGCCGACGCTCCGAGGCCGGCCGTCGCACCACCGAGGCGCTGACGCAGGAGGTCACGACCACCGCCTCGCGGGACCTGACGGCGCAGGTCGATGACGTCGTCCCCGGCTGCGCGCTCGTCACCCCGGCCCCTCGCAGGCTCGGCCTCGTCCTGCCTCGGATCGTCCGCGTCACTGCCGTCGAGCATCCTGCTGACGGCATTCCTGGTCGAGACGCTGCCGGCCCCGGTGACCCACACGCCGTCTTCGACCACGCGCGGCCCGGACTCGCCCGGTGCGCGGACGAGCACGCGGGTCCCCGGTCGGCCGTCGTGGATGCTGCGGGCCAGCTCGAGGGCCGCCACCTCGTCCTCGAGGGACACGACGACGAGGTCGACGTCAGCGGTCACGTCGTCGGGGTGGAAGCGCTCCACCGCGAGGCTGAGCACGAGGTGCCGGTCGAGGGGAGGCAGCGTCGACTGCGACGTGTCACGCAGGTGCAGCAGGAGCCCCACGCGGCCTCCCGGTCAGAGGTTGCTGAAGGACAGGAAGGTCTGGATGACGCCCGGTCCGATGATGACGACGAACAGCGTAGGCATGATGCCGAAGATCAGCGGGAAGAGGATCTTCACCGGCACCTTCTGTGCGGCCTCCTCGGCCCGCTGGCTCCGCTTGACGCGCATCTCGTCCGCCTGGGTACGCAGCGCGCTCGCGATGGGCACGCCGTAGGAGTCTGCCTGCACCATGGCCGCCACGAAGGACTTGAGGTCGGCGACGTCGGTGCGGTCGGCCATCGCACGCATGGCGGCCATGCGCCCTGTGCCGATCTGCATCTCCTGCAGCACGCGGAAGAACTCCGCCGCGAGCGGGCCGTCGGTGTTGCGGGAGACCTGCGCCAGGGCAGCGTCGAAGGCCAGCCCCGACTCCACAGAGATCGTGAGCAGGTCGAGGGCGTCGGGCAGCGACTTCTGGATGCGCTCCGAGCGCTTGGCTGCCATCTGGTAGACGATGAGGGAGGGCGCGAACCAGCCGATCGCCAGCGCGAGCCCGACGCCCACGATCGCCCGGAAAGGAGACGTGGACGCCAGCAGGCACACGAGCGCGGTGAAGGCCCCGAGCACGAAGCTGAGCAGCACCTTGAGGGACACCACCCGGTCGACGTCCCACCCGGTCGGGTTGCCCGCCAGGTCGAGACGCTTGCGGATGCGAGCCACCTGACCGTCGGGCGTCAGTCGACGGCCGAGGCGGGTGAGGGTCCCGAAGGCGGGGTCGAGGGCGCGGACGCGCAGCGGCTGCTCGAGCTCCTGCTGTCGCATGGACCGAGGTGCGGACTGCAGCGCCTCGACGGCGGCCAGCGACCTCGAGACGGCCGCCTGGTTGGCGGTGGGGGCGAGCAGCAGGGAGCCCACCCCGAGCAGGACGGCGAGGAAGATCGCCCCCACACCGACGACCAGCAGCGGCGAGCCGAACAGGGCGCCGGTGATGTTCTGGATGCTCTCGATCATCACACGTCCACCTTCGTCGCCCAACGCAGGCCGAACAGGCCGATGACGAACAGCACGATGGCCACCAGGGACAGGGCGATGCCCAACGGCTCGGTCCACAGGGTGCTGACGTAGTCGCCCTGGACGAGGACGAGGTAGGCGGCGAAGAGGACGGGAAGCCCTCCGAGGATCCACGCCGACAGCCGCCCCTCGGCCGACAGCGCCAGCACCTGTCGCTTGAGGCGGGCGCGCTCGCGCAGGGTGCCGCTCACCGTGTCGAGCAGCTCGGCGAGGTTGCCGCCGACCTCGCGCTGGATGCGGATCGCCATGACGACCCAGCGGAAGTCCTGGCTGTCCATGCGGTGGGCGATGCCTTCGAGTGCCTCCTCGGCCGGCACCCCGAGGCGTGCTTCCACCAGGGCGCGGTTGAACTCGCTCTTGACCGGCTCCTGGCCCTCCCGGGCGACGGAGTCCATGGCCTGAGGCATGGAGTACCCGGCGCGCAGCCCGGACGCCATCAGCCCGAGGGTGTCCGGCAGCACGTTGAGGAAGGCCCGCTCACGTCGGTCACGGCGGAACGACACGAGGAAGCGCGGCACCAGGTAGCCGATGACCAGGCCCAGGACCAGGCCGAGGATGTTGCCGCGCGACAAGAGAAGCAGCAGGAGACCGCCGCCGATCGTGCTGACGGTGTGGATGACCACCCACTCGGCGGGACGCAGCGGGATGCCGGCCGCGTCGAGCCTTCGGCCGAGTCGGTCCCCGCTCTGCCGCTTGTCGACGACGCGCCCGGCGTACTCGACCGCGGTGCGAGCCACCGCGTTGTCTCCGAGCCGCGTGCTCGAGCGCTCCTGCTCGACCAGGGCCGGCTGGCTGCCGTGCACGGAGTAGACCTGGAGGCTGCGTTCGCGAACGGCGGCGGGGCTGTTGCGGCTCGCGGCCAGACCGACGAGCACGAGGGCCACGATGAGGAGCGCGAGGAAGAGGGCGCCGAGAGCGATGTACAGCGCCACCGGCCCGAGGAAGCCCAGCTGCGAGGCCGACGGCGGCGCGACGACAACCGCCTCGGACGGCTCCGGGCTGGGCTCGGGCTCGGGAGTCGCGGTGGGTGTCGGCGTCGGGGCCGGGGCGTCCGGGCCGAGCCGGCCCTCCCACGTGGCGGTGGTGTCGACGTCCCCCGCGGTGGCGGACAGGGTGAGTACGCCCGAGGTCGTGCGGATCGACTCCGGCACGGATACCGCGACGGCGAGCTCGGTGGCGAGGTCCTCGCCGATGTCCTGCAGCGCCTGCACGAGGGCCGGACCGTCGTCGGCGGGAACCACGCCGCTGCCACCGCTCGCGGCCACCAGCTGCTCGAGCGGCTCGGTCGCCGCATCGCCGAATGCGACGGCCGTGAGCCGGGTACCGGACGCGGCCACCGACGCGGCGGCTTCGTCCAGCGTCGCCTCGCTGCCGATGGTCCCGGGACCGTCGCCCTCGTCCTGGCCGTCGGTCATGAGCACGATCGACTCGCTGCCCTCGCCGCGCAGCATCTCGGTGCCGAGGATGACGGCGTCGAACAAGGCGGTGTTACCGACGTCGTCCAGCTCGTCGAGCTCAGCACGGAGCGCGGCCCGGTCGGTGGTCGGATCGAGGACGGTGACTGCGGGCTGACCGAAGGTGACGAGTCCGACCTCCGCCTGCTCGGGCAGCTGGTCGACGAGGCTGTTGGCGGCCTCGCGGAGGGCGACGACGTCGTCGTCGGACAATGATCCCGACGTGTCGAGCACGAGGACGACTCGCTGTTGGATGGCCGCGCCCTCTGCTGCGACGGCGTCGACGTCGAGCGAGAACGCCGCGCCTCCCACCTCGGGCACGAACTCGGCGGTCATGGTCTCGGGGTCGAGGCCGGTCCCGCTGGGCAGCCCCGGGGCCGAGTACGTCAGCTCGAGGCCCGTATCCGTGTAGCCGACGTTCGAGATGCGGGCGTCGGCCGCGTCGACGGGCGAGGCGGCGGCTGGCGCCGCCAGCAGCGCGGCGGTCGCCAGCACGAGCCCTGCGTTGAGGGCGCTACGCCTCGTCATCGCGCGAACCGCTCGAAGGCGAAGGCGGTCGGGTCGACGTGGATGCCCTGCGCTGCGAGCTTGTCGAGGAACTTCGGCCGCAGCCCGGTGGAGCGCAGCTGCCCGACCGGGTGGCCGTGCTCGTCGATTCCTGCGCGGCTGTCGAAGAGGAAGATGTCCTGCAGCGTGACGATGTCCCCTTCCATGCCGACGACCTCGGTGACGTGGGTGATCCGGCGGCCGCCGTCGCGGAAGCGGGTCTGATGGACGATGAGGTCGACCGCGCTCGACACCTGCTCGCGGATGGCCCGCACCGGGAGCTCGACCCCGGCCATGAGCACCATGGTCTCGAGGCGGGCGACGGCGTCGCGCGGGCCGTTGCTGTGCACGGTCGAGATCGAGCCGTCGTGGCCCGTGTTCATGGCCTGGAGCATGTCGAGCGCGGCCTCGTCGCGGACCTCGCCGACGACGATGCGGTCCGGGCGCATCCGCAGCGCGTTCTTGACGAGGTCGCGGATCTTGACCTCGCCGCGGCCCTCGATGTTCGGCGGTCGCGACTCCAGGCGGAGCACGTGCTGCTGGTGCAGCTGCAGCTCGGCGGCGTCCTCGACCGTGATGATGCGCTCCGTCTCGGGGATGAAGGCGCTCAGCACGTTGAGGGTCGTCGTCTTCCCGGCGCCCGTGCCGCCGGACACGATGACGTTGAGCCGGCCCGCGACGCACGCCCGCAGGAACTCCGCCACCGTGCGGGACAGGCTCCCGAAGGCGACGAGGTCGTCGACCGTGAGGGGGTCGGCGGCGAACTTGCGGATCGTGAGGACCGACCCGTCGACCGCGAGCGGGGGGATGATCGCGTTGACGCGGCTGCCGTCGGGAAGGCGGGCGTCGACCATGGGAGTGGCCTCGTCGACGCGACGGCCGACCCGGCCGACGATCTTGTCGATGGTCCGGCGCAGGTGCGTCTCGTCGTTGAAGTGGGCGTCGACCTCGTACAGCCGGCCTCCTCGCTCCACGTACACGAGGTCGGGACCGTTGGCCATGATCTCCGTAACCTCGGGGTCGCGGAGCAGCGGCTCGAGCGGGCCGTAGCCGAGGATGTCGTCGGCGATCTCCTGCGTGATGCGGGTCCGGTCCGCCGATGTCAGGGGTACCTCACCGCCGGCGAGCACGTCCTGCAGGGTGAAGCGGACCTTCTGCTCGAGCTCCGACGCCGACAGCCGGGCGTCGTACAGCTGCGGCCCGAGCGTGTCGAGCAGCGCCTGGTGCACGTCGCGCTTGAGGTCGGCGAAGGGGTCCTTGTGCTGGGCCCGGCGGGTCCGGTTGCGAGGGCCCTTCGGGGCGTCCGATGCGGGCGCCTGCTGCGCCCGGGCCGCCGCGAGGCGGTCAGCGAGACTCATGTGGTCCTCCCGGTCCCGGTCAGGCCTTGGCCCGGCGGCGCAGGAAGCCGCGGCGGTCGTTGCGGAGCGGCGCGGGCACCTTCTCCTGCTTGGCGGCCGGCGTGAGCGTGCCGACGATGTCGCGGTCGGCGAAGGACTTGATGGCGACCGACACCGGGTGCTTCGCGTCGTCGAGCACGATCGGCACACCCCGGTTCACCGTGGCGGGCACGTCGCGGCTGCTCGGCACCTGCGCCGTGATCGCGGTGCGCAGCGTCTTCTCGACCTCACTCGTGGCGAGACCCACCTTGGAGTCGGCCCGGTTGAGCACGATCCGCCACCGCTCCCGCGGGTAGTTGAGGAGGTCAAGGGTCTCCAGCGTCAGCTTGAGGTTCTTCAGCGCCGGGATGTCGAGGGTGGCGAGCAGCACGATCGCGTCCGAGGCGTCGAAGGCGGCGAGCACCTGGTCGTCGAAGGCCGGTGGCGTGTCGACGATCACGTAGTCGAAGTGCTCGCGGAGCAGCTCGAGGATCCGCCCCACCAGCGAGGCGGGGATGGTGTCGGCGGCGCCCGGCTCCACCGGCGCGACGAGGCTCGTGAGACCGGGGGAGTGCGGCGTCAGCAGCGACTGCACACCGTCGAAGTCGATATCGGCCTCGCCCATCGGGACCGCGTCGGCGATGGTGCGGGACGGGAACAGCTGCAGCGCGATCGCGACGTCGCCGAAGGCGAGGTCGAGGTCCACGATCACCACGTTGCGCCGGCCGCCGTCGGCGAGCGCGGCCGCGAGGTTCGTGCTGATCGTCGTCTTGCCGCAGCCGCCCTTCGCCGAGAAGACCGTGACGACCCGTCCGAGCGACGACGCGTCGTCGTCGCCGACGTGAGAGCGCTCCGCCAGGGCGGCGTTGAGCTCGTCGCTGCGCTTCACCGCGTCGGCCAACGCGACAGGGTCGTACGTCTCGACGACCTCGCGGATGCCGGCGCGCAGGGCGTCGCGCAGGACGGTCGAGTCGACCGCGTCGCGCAGCAGGACGAAGCCGACCTCGGGGCGGTGCAGCCGCAGGTCGGACGTGAGGGGCAGCGCCCGCTCGAGGTCGACGTCCGGCCCGAGGACGACGGTGACGGGCACCTTGTCGCGGTCAAGGAGCAGCTGCATGCCCTCGAGGTCGGCGACGGGGCGGGCATGCTCGCCCGCGGCTTCGGCGGCGGTCGACGGGACGGCGACGAGAATGGTCATCCTGCGGCTCCCGGAAAGAGGTTCTCGAGGTTGACGCCGTCGCTGGGGGCGATCTCGGAGTCCTCGGCGAGCAGGGCCAGGTACATCTCGCCCTGGTCCTGACCGAGGACGAGCCGCTCGGCCTCCTCTTGCGTGAGGGCGAGGGTGAGGATGGTGCGCGGCACCACCTCGGTCGGCTGCTGCTCGCCCTCGGCGGGGACCGGCTGCGTCGTGGTCGCGCCCACGGCGATGACCTGCGCCCGATCCATCAGCAGCCGCGTGCGTCGGGCCTCGGGGTCCTCGCCGGCCGCGGCCGGGGGGGGTGCGACGTCGTCCTCGGAACCGCCGCCTGGCTGCTCCTCCAGGGCCTCCGGGTCGTCGTAGGTGAGGAAGACCGCGACCTCGGACCCCGGCCGGATGAAGTCCGCGACGCGGTTGGGGTCCTCGAAGGGGAAGGAGACGGCGATGCGTCCGTCGGTGAGCGGGAGCCGCTCCTGCTGCGAGGGGTTGCCGATGCGGGAGGCGACGAGCACCTCGCCGGGCACCAGGGTGGTGAGGGCGACCGTGCCCTGCTCCACGGTGCTGTCCGCTCCGACGGCGTTGTCCGGGACCGCGGCACCCGGCACGTCCTCGAGGGCGACGAGCCCCTCGGAGATGGCCGTGGCGACGTCGGCCCCGGTCTCCAGCGGCTGCTGCACCACGTACACCGACAACGGTCGGAGCTCAGCCAGCGCCCGCTCGTCAGCCTGGTCCGCGTAGAGGTACACGAGCAGTGCGCCGAGCCCGGCGACGAAGAAGGCTGCGATGAGCAGCAGCACACGACCGACCATGAGGTGGAGCCTCCCCTAGGAGCTTGCACCACGCCGGGGTCTGGCGTGGTGCCTGGTTGACGCTATCCGGCGCCGTGGGGCGTCCGGATCGTCCTGTCCGGTGGTTTCGTATCGTCCGAACGGACGATACGTCTCACTCGTACAGGACGACCTCCTTAGTGCCCCCGATGTAATCCTCGAAGCCATCGGGCCCCTCTTGCACGGGTGTCTCGGTGGTCGGGGGCAGGGCGACTAAGGGAAAGGTGAAGATGGTCACTTCGTTTAATTGTGTGCCCCCGAATTGAAGACCATTGCAGGACGCCTTACGGCCATTCGTGCAACTCGGGACGGTGCCATCTTCCTGTTGGCTCGTGATGAAGGCACCGACGAAGCGTTTAATGGCGTAGTAATTGCCAGCCGAACCCGGTCGCTCGGACGTGTCGAAGACCGGAACGAAGAAGAACCGAGGATCACCGTAGATGTCCTCTGAAAAGGAGGGCGTGGTCGCGGACTCCGCGATCGCTCCACTCAGAGACGCGCCCGGAAGCAGATAGCACGACAATACGGTGTTGATCACTTGAACGCGCCCATGCGTCGGCGTTCGCCACAGATAGTCGCCGGACGAGGCCGGATCGGTGCAAGAGTTGGGAACCGACACCGCAGATGTTCTTGCAAGGCGCCCGTCGATACGTGGGTTCGACCCCGGTATCCCAGTCACTAAGCCCTGGGTGTACTTTCCGTCAGGGCTTCCGGGAAGAATGTAGGAGCAGTTGGCGTTGTCCACGGGGCCACCCGTCGGAGTTAAGTCTCGACGCGCACCACTCGGAATGTCTTCCCCGTCACAGGTAGGGGACGCTGGGCCAGGTGGTGTCGGAAACGCGCTTAAGCTGTGGTCCATACCGAGCGCCATGTTCGTAGTCACATCGTTACCGCGGCCGTCTCGGCGCTCGGTTCTAATCATGCCGAAGTTGCCACGGTTCGGTTCGTCGCATCCGATCTCCTGTGCGGCGTCGCCAATTACGAAAATTTCTGCGACTTCGCTATCGGGCGTCCACCGCCGGTTGTTGGCGTTTCCAGTGGCGTTCGGTTGAGCCGCTCGCACGAGCCAAATGCCGGGGGAATTAGCCATGGCGGAGGGCAGAGTGATGATGAATGTGGCGCTGAAGTTCCCAGCGGTACCGAAAGGGGCGCCCTGGAGAGCGACGGCCGGAGGCTCGGCCACCGCGCGGAGACTTCCTAGCGGTCCAAAAGTGTGGAAGTCAAAGACCACAGCGCCGGGGGCGGTGGCGCTAGCCGTGGTAGGGCTAAGCGCAAGTCGGTTGACGGTGACGCTAACTCTTGCGGAGCCCGATGCAACGGTTGTCTCTGAAACGTCGGGCAGGCCTGTAGTGAAGAGTGGGCCGTTCGCGCCGTTATTGTTGCGTGCCGTCCAGTTGATTCCGTCGAAATTGTTTTCTTGGCCCACCAAGATTGTCGTCGGGCCAAACCCGCTTGACTCAAGACAACCTTCGGGCATGGCGACGGGCATGAGTCCGTAACCGACGCCGCGACTGGACCCGACGATGCCAGCCGTGGCCATGCGACGTGTGTAGGCACTACGAGGAGCTGCAGTTGCCCCTACGGGCTCGGCCTCGGCCACGGGGCTGAATTGCAGCGGAATCGACGCAAGCGGCGCCATCACGCGAACCATGCGTGCGCGACCCTGCGCCGCGTTGGCGTCCTCGACGGTCGGCCGTGTGGCGTCGGAGCACCCGCGGGCGTCGAGCCACGCTCCGGCGCCTCGGGCGGCGGCCGTGTTCGTACCGAAGGGTGGCGGAGCGGCCTCCATCGACGTGAGTATCTGGATCTCTCCGTCAGTGACGTCGCCGTTGAGCAACACGGACAGAGATGGAAGGGCGGCCGAGTCGGGGATCGGGTTGTCGTTGAGGTTGGCCCGCGCCTCGCGCGCTGCTGCGCACATGTCGGGCAGGAACTGGGCCGCCGAGGTTGCCGCCAGGTCTACGGTTTTTTGAGACGCACGGTCGGTTGACCAGAGATTCGTGAACTCAACCGCCATCGCACACACAACGAAAAGCACCACGGCCAGGATGGCGGTAAAGACCGCGACGGCACCCTCGTCCCCGCGTCGGTGACGAGTGCCGGCTAGCGCCTTCATCGCGTCACCATGCAGGCGCTCGTGTCATCGGGCATTCGTTCTACGCGCGTACTTGCTTGCAGGGTGGGATTCGCCGACGGCCCTACCCCTCCCGGGACAGGCACAATCGGCTGGGACCAAGTGACCGTGATTGTGAAGGGGTCCGCCGCCAGGCGCGCTACTCTCGGCTCCATCTCTGCGCGCGTCCAGTTCACGCCAGCCAGTCGCTGCCTCATCAGGGCGTTCCAGTCGTTGCAGGACATCCCCGTCGCCCCGGCGCGTGCTCCCTCGCGGAGGGCGTGGTTGACCTGGGTCGTGGACCAGAAGTACAGCCCGAAGGCGAGGATGCCCATGACGAGCGGGATGAGGATCAAGCCGCCGACGAGCGCGAACTCGACCGCCGCGGCCCCGTCGTCACGACGGCGTCGACTCTTGCGCAGCACGGCACCCTCTCCCGTTCCCGACCGACACGACGCCCCGAACGTCGACACGCAGTGTGACCTACGACTGGGTGAACCGTCATCCATGTGGACCACATCGTGTCCGAACGGATGAGTCAGGCCCCGACGACCGTCGCGACCGCCCTCGCCCGTTCGGACGTGTCCGCGTGGCGCAGAGCCGCCCGTCGAAGGCGAAGCAGCGAGAAGGACAGCAGCAGTGCGCTGACCCCTACGGCGACGATCACGCTGTCGAGGACGACCGCGATCCCCAACGCCACGCACGTCACCGTCGTCACCACGGACAGTCGCACTGAGTAACCGGCCATGGCGGCGGGCGGGGCGGGGGTGTCGCGGCTTCGCCGCAGTTCGGCCGGGTACGGCTTGCGCATCGACCAGCGGGCGCACCGCGACACGACCTGCGCGGTCGTCACGATGATGGCGCACACCACTGCGAGCACCCCGACCGCGCTGGGGGTCTCGGCGCGCACGCTCGCCACGGCGACGACGGCCGTCGAGCTGACGAGGCAGAGCAGGGTCAGGGCGAGCAGACGCCCGACGAAGGTGGTGTGCGGGCGGTGCGGCAGCGAGTCGCGCCACAGGGCACCGCGGCCGTCGAGGGCCAGCGCGTTGACGCCGTAGAGCAGCGCTGTCCCGGACCCGACGAGCGCGGGCAGCACGACGACGCCGACCCACGGCAGCTCGACCAGTGCCGCCGCCAGGAGCGGCGTGAGCAGCAGCACCACCAGCCCCCGACGCAACGGAGGGCTCCGGACCACGGAGCGGACGTCGAGGAGGACGGCCGCGGCGAGCTCGGATCGGGGCGGGCCGTGACGACGCACGAGCCGGCTGTCGCCCCGCGTGTCGTCCGGCAGTGGACGCTGCTCGAGGAGCTCGCCGAGCGGAACGGCCGCGAGGACGGCGGCGGCGGCCACGAGCAGGACCCCGAGCTGCACGAGTGCGAAGACGACCGGGTCACCCGGGCCGAGGATCGCGGCAACGACAAGGGCGGTCACCGGCGTCCGGTCCAGCAGCCGGATCCACAGCCCCGACCACACGAGCGCCACGCCGCCGAGGAGCGCCAGCACGAGGACACCGCGCAGCAGCCACCGGCCGAACGGGAGCGTGCGGACTAGCTCGGCCACCCACCCGAGTAGCCCGGCCACGCACGTCGCCGCCACCAGCCACACCCAGGCCGCGAGGAGCACGAACGGCAGCCGGGCGTCCGGTCCGACGGCGTAGGCGCTCGTGGTGAGCACGAGGAGGGCCTGCAGGCTCCACGCCACGTTCAGGGGCGTGAGGACGAGTGCGCCGAGCTGGTCGGTCGTGGAGCTGACGGGGTAGGCCACCGCCTGCGCCCGGGGCAGCAGCTCGCGGCCGCCGGCGGCCGCGAGCGCCGCGACGACCGCCGCCACCACGAACACGGTCCACACGACAGGGGTCAGGACGACGGCGTCGTCAGCCTGGTCGCGCGGGGCCCACGCCGCGACCGCGACGGGAACCCCGAGACCAAGGCCGATCGCCAGCGCCGCGACGACCGTCCGTCGCCGGGCCGGGTGGGCGCCGCCCACGGTCAGGCGGAACCGGAGCAGCACCCGCAGCTCGCGGGCGACGGCGCGGGGGTCGCGGCTCGGCCGGAGGCCTCGCGTCCCGGCAAGGGTCGCGCTCACGAGCCGAGCAGCTCCCGGTACCGGCGGGCGCCCTCGCGCCCGACCAGGTCTGCCACCGGCAGGCGCCCCACTACGGACCCCGAGCGCAGCACGACGGCGTCGTTGGCGACCTCGGTCGCCAGCTGCAGCAGGTGCGTGGACACGAGCACCGCGGTGCCGGTGGCGGTGAGGTCTTCGACGAGCTCGAACGTCGCCTCGACCCCGAGCGGGTCGACGCCGTCGAAGGGCTCGTCGAGCAGGAGCACGGGCGGGCGGTGCAGCCCGGCGAGCACGACCGACATGCGCCGACCCATGCCGTGGCTGAACCCGGCCGTGACCCGGTCGGTGACGTCGGCGAGCTCGAAGCGCTTGAGGAGGTGCTGGGCCCGCTCCTCCCAGCCGGTCAGACCCCGCAGCGCGGCCGACAGCTGCAGGTGCTCCCACGGCGTCGCCCGCGGCAGCAGACCGCCGACGTCCGGGCAGTAGCCGGTGCGCTGCTTCGCGGCGAGCAGGTCACGGGACACGTCCACCCCGTCGACCACCACCCGGCCGGACGTGGCGGGCACGACGCCGGCGACGACGCGCATGGTCGTCGACTTGCCGGCGCCGTTGCCCCCCACGAGTGCCAGCACCTGCCCGGGCGAGACCCCCAGGTCGACAGCGTCCACCGCTGTCACCGAGCCGAAACGCACGTGCAGCCGCTCGACCGTCACCCCCTCACGGGACTGGGCCGCCACGCCGTCGGCGGAGACGGTCACGTGCGCCATCTCCGGGTCCGGCGGTGCCCCTCGTTCGACGTCATCCTCGCCCGGCCTCGAGCAGGACGTAGCCCTCGTCCACCTCCACCACCCGCCAGCCGAGGCGGTCGGTCAGCGCCTCGGTCAGTGGCGACTCCTCGCTGAGCAGAGCGTGGTCGGCTCCTGTGCTCCGGACGTACTGCTGCCACCCTGGTGCGACGACCACGGCCGAGGTCCACGCCTCCAGGGCCTCCACGGAGTAGCCGTCCGTGAACCCGTCGATGACCGTGTTGAGCTCCGGGTGCCGCCAGTGCAGCCAGCCACCCAGCTCGTACGCGTTGATGACGGCGCTGCCCGGCTCTAGGGCGTCGAGCTCGGCAGAGAGCCCCTCCGGCACGCCGGCGGGGCCATCGGACGTGATGGGCACCGTGATCGCCAGTGCGCCGGCGGCCAGTCCCGCAGCCGCGACCAGGGTCACGACCTCCGAGCGCGGTAGCGGTGCGGGCGCCCGTCCGTGGAACAGACCCTGCAGGGTCGAGGCCAGGACGAGCACCACCATCGCGGCACCGGCGGCGACCGTACGTTCGGCCATGAGCACCAGAGCCGTGGCGAGCAGCACCAGCAGCAGGTGCACCCAGGCCATGGGGGCGCGCACCCGGGTCCACGGCAGCAGCGTCAGCGCGACCATGAGCATGGCCGTGGCGTGGTTGACGGACGTGAAGTCCGGCGGACCCCACTCCGTGGCGAACCGCCACTTGTCCCCGGTCTGGAACACGGCGAGGAGCAGCCAGGGCCCCGCCGGGGTGATGGCGGCGGCCGCCAGACCGAGGAATGGCACCAGCGCGAGCACGAAGAGCCGCCGCAGGTCCGCTCGTCGGTCGAGCATCAGCCCGACCACGACGGCCCCACCGACGGCGATACCGAGGTACCACATGCCGTGGGAGCCGGCCCAGACCCACATGAGCGGCACCAGCCACCAGCGCGGCCGTAGGTCGTCGGCCGTCCGCAGCCAGGCGTGGACGACCACCACGAGCAGGACGAAGCTGACCATCTGCGGTCGCTGGGACAGGCTGCCGATCGCACCGACCACGCAGAGACCGGTGGCGACGGCCGCCGGCAGCGCGTCGGACCACCGGCGGCAGAGCAGGTACGTCACGAGCACGAAGGCGACGAGGGACAGCCCGTACAGCCACGCGACGCCTGGGAGCCCGAACCACGCCTCCACCTGGCTCGCGACCAGCTGCGGCACCCAGTCGCGGGGGATCCAGGACTCCGTCGCGAAGCTGGACAACGGTCCGGTGCGGAAGAGGGAGAACTCGCCGGTTCGGAGGAGGTAGCCCACCCGCAGGTGCCAGAAGGCGTCAGGGTCGCTGATCGGCCGCGCCGCCAAGCGGACCATCGAGGCGAGCAGAGCAACCACCAGTAGGAGCGGGACCCAGCGAGTCAGCCGTGAGGGACGGTCCGGGTCAGGCGGCGCAGTGGGGGTCCCCGAGCGTTGCTGCAGGACCACAGTCGGACTCCATCAGGTCGTCTGGCGCAGGGCCAGGGCAGCGGGGACACCACGACACCAGCCGTCCTGGTGGCACCACGGAGTATCGGTCAGCGTGCTCCCCGCCGTAGGGGTTTTGACCACGCGAGAGCATCCGTGGGACAGGCTCGATCGACCGGCAGCCCGTAAGTCCGGGCCGTTCGGCCCGATCAGCCGTACAGCTTCTCCACCTGGTTCTCGTAGTCCTTGAGCACCACGTTCCGCTTCAGCTTCATCGACGGCGTGAGGTGGCCCGTGTCCTCGGTCCAGTCGTCGGGCAGGACCGTGAACTTCCGGATCGACTCCGCCTTCGACACCGTCGTGTTGGCGTCGTCGATCGCGGACTGGATCGCGGCGAGCACGTCGGGGTCCTGCGCCGCCTCGGCGAGGCTCATGGCCGGCTTGTTCTGGTTCTCCAGCCACACCGGGAGCATCTCCGGGTCGAGCGTGACGAGCGCCGCGACGAACGCACGCTTGTCGCCGACGACCATGCACTGGCTGACGATCGGGTTCGCCCGGATCCGGTCCTCCAGCTGGGCCGGGGCGACGTTCTTGCCGCCCGCCGTCACGATGATCTCCTTCTTGCGGCCGGTGATCCGCAGGTAGCCCTCGTCGTCGAGCTCGCCGAGGTCGCCGGTGTGGAACCAGCCGTCGACGATCGCCTCGGCCGTCGCGGTCGGGTTGTCGTAGTAGCCGCGCAGCACGTTGACGCCGGACAGGCAGATCTCGCCGTCGTCCTCGATCCGCACGCCGCAGCCGGGGATCGGCTTGCCGACCGTGCCGATCTTGACCCGCTCCGGCACGTTGACGCAGGCCGGCGCGGTCGTCTCGGTGAGGCCGTAGCCCTCGAGCACGATGAGGCCGATGCCGCGGAAGAAGTGACCGAGGCGCTCCCCGAGCGGTGCCCCGCCGGACACCGCGTACTTCACCTTGCCGCCGAGGCGGTCGCGCAGCTTGACGTAGACCAGCCGGTCGAACAGCGCGTGCTTGGCGCGCAGCAGCAGACCCGGGCCGCCGGTGTCCTGCGCCTTCGACCAGTCGATCGCCGTCTGCGCGGCCGCGGCGAAGATCCGGCCCTTGCCCTCGCCCGTCGCCTTCTGCTCGGCGGCGTTGTAGACCTTCTCGAAGACGCGGGGGACGCTGAGGATGAACGTCGGGTGGTACGTCCCGAGCGCGGGCACGAGGTCCTTGGGGTCGGGCTGGTGGCCCATCCGCACGCCCGTCACCACGCACAGCGCCTGGATGAACCGGGCGAAGATGTGCGCGAGCGGCAGGAACAGCAGCGTGGAGGCGCCCTCCATGTGCAGCACCTCCCACAGGCTCGACTCCGCGTTGCGGCACAGGTCGATGAAGTTGCCGTGGGTGAGCTCGCAGCCCTTGGGCCGCCCGGTCGTGCCCGAGGTGTAGATGATCGTCGCGAGGTCCGAGGCCGTGCGGGAGCCGTGCGCGGCGTCGACGGCGTCGTCGGCCACGTCGGCACCGGAGTCGACCAGCGCGTCGAGCCCGCCGTCGTCGAACACCCACGTGTGCGCGCACGCCGGCACGCGGTCGGCGACGGACTCCACGACCGTCCGGTGGTGCGCGGCCTCGACGAAGACGGCCTTCGCGCCGGAGTCGGACAGGATCCAGGCGACCTGCTCGGCGGAGGAGGTCTCGTAGATCGGCACCGTGACCCCGCCCGCGAGCCAGATCGCGTGGTCGGCGAGGGTCCACTCGTAGCGGGTGCGGGACATGAGCCCGACCCGGTCCCCGGGCTGGATGCCGGCCTCGATGAGGCCCTTGGCGACGCTCGTCGCCTCGGCGAGGTGCTGCGCCGTCGTCACGTCGGTCCAGGTGTCACCGTCCCGCCGGGAGAACATCGCGGCGTCCGGGGCGTTGCGGGCCCGGTCGACGAGGATGTCGGCCATGGACCCCGGGTAGGGCTCCACGGCGGGCGGGACGGTGAACTCGCGCACGATGTCTCCTCGTCGAGTCGGCGGCTGCAGGGGCACGGGCTTCTCAGCCTGTGGACAGCGAGCGTAGTCGAGGACCACGTCCCAGGTCAGGACCTGCTGGCGGCATCCTTGTTCGCCGTGCCCCTCGTGGACGTCGTGGACGACACGTTCGTGCGCGCCGCTCCCGGCGACGTGCGCGCCACGAGCCGCGCCTCGTGGGAGCAGTGGCTCGCTGCCGCGGCCACCGGGGGGACGGGCCTCGACCTCGTGGTCGGCGAGGAGCGGGGGGCCGAGGGTGTGCGCTGGCGGGCGACGGCCCGCAGCCGCCGGTGGGGACGGACCCTCACGTGGCGGGGGAGCGCGGAGGTGTGGCTCGAGCCCGCCTGGGGCGGGACGGTCGTGCACCTGTACGTGCGCCTCGACCCCGACGCCGGCCCCGACCCCGACGCAGGCCCCGGCACCAACACCGGCACCGGCATCGCGCCCGGGACCGTACCCGGCGGGTCGAGCCCGCACGGCCGGCACGGCCCGGCCGGGCGGGAGGGGCGACGTCGCGCGCGGCACGCGCGGCGGCTGCGCGACGTCGTGCGCCGGTCGTGGAAGCGTGGCCTCGTGCAGGCCTATAGAGCGACCCCGGGAGCGCAGCGGTGAGCGGGACGACGGGTGACGACACCGCGGAGGCCGTCGGGCGGTGCCCGTCGTGCGGCGCCCGGGTCGTGGCGAGCCAGGAGTGGTGCACGCTCTGCCACCAGCCCCTGCGGGCGACCGGCGGCGAGCGCGACGACCCGGACGCCGCGGGCGGGGACCTGTACGCCGACCCGGACCCCGCGTGGCCGGCCGCCGGGGACCCGGCCGTCGACCCCGGCGCCGGGACCGGTGACGCGACGGGCAGGCGCACCACCGACCCGCTCGGCCAGCCGGTCGAGGACCTCGCCCCCGTCCGCGCCCCCGGCCCCGGGCCGGTCGACCCCGCCGGCACCGACGCCGCAGCCGCGAGAGCGGCCGAGGTCGCCGAGCCGCGCGCGGAGGCGATGCTCGCCGAGCTGTCGGTCACGAGCGCGTCGGAGCGGCCCGGGTCCCGGGGCCCGCTCGCCGGCCTGCCGCGCTCGGCCCGCCTGGCGGTGGGCTGCGGCGCGGCCCTGCTGCTCCTGCTCGTGCTGCTCGCGATCGCGGGGCTCGTGGGCCTCGTGCTCTGAGGGTAGGTTCGGGCCGCCCGCGCACCGCCGACCCCCAGGAGCCCCCGTGGCCGAGCGCACCGAGTCGACCCTCACCATCGACGCGCCGCCGGAGCACGTGCTCGAGGTCATCACCGACCTCGGGCGCTACCCCGAGTGGGCCGGTGGCATCACCGCCGTCGAGGTGCTCGACACCGACGCCGACGGCCGGCCGACCGAGGCCCGGCTCACGATGAGCAACGGGCCCGTCCGCGACACGCTGCACGTCCGCTACGACTACGCCGTGACGACCGGCGGCACCGGGACCATGTCGTGGTCGCTCGTGGAGCCCGGCTCCGTGACGTCGAAGATGGACGGCGCCTACGTGCTCGTCGAGGCCGGCGCCGGCACGCAGGTGACGTACCGGCTGGAGGTCGACGTCACCATGCGCCTACCCGGGCTGCTGCGGCGCAAGGCGGAGAAGGTCATCACCGACGCCGCCCTCAAGGACCTCCGCGCCCGCGCCGAGCGCTGAGCGCGGACCGTGCGCGTCCTGCTCGCCGTCGACTGCTGCCCCGCGGGCGCCCGCGTCCCGGGCACGGTGCGGCGGGCCGGGGCCAAGGCGGTCGTCGTCGACGCCGGCTCGCACGCCGGTGAGGGCCTCGCCGTCCTCGGGGCCACGGTCGACGGTGCCGACGCAGCCCGCGAGGCCACCGGCGCCGACGGTGTCGACGGTGCCGAGGACGTCCGGGTGCCGCTCGCCTGGGCGGCGCGGCTGGCCGGGGTGCTCGGCCTGCACGCCGACGTCGTCGCGGCGGGCCTGCCCGTGCCGCTCGCCGGGCCGCTCACGGTCTGGGACCTCGTGGCCGGCCACGTCGAGGACGCCCGCGCCGACGCCGTCGTCGTGACCGTCGGCGCCGCGGACGTGCTCCGCCTCGTCGACGCGCCGGCGCTGGCGGTGCGGGTGCTCGACGCCCGCCTCGACCGGCTCGCCGCCCCCGCGGTCGACGACCCTGCCGCGGCGTCGGCCCTCGGGGAGGCGCTCGCGCTGCGCCGGGCCGCGCGGGCGCTCGCCACGGTCGCGGGCACCGCGGCGGTCGTCGGCGCGGCATCCGAGCACGCCGCGCACGGCTGCACCCGCCCGCTGCTCGGCCTCGACCGCGTCGCCGAGGCGGACCCGCTCGCCGCACCGGCCCCCGCGAGCGGCGTGCGCGTCGAGGCGGCCGGCTACACGTGGTGGTGCGACCTGCCGTCGCCCGAGCCGCCGCGCCTGGAGCACGACGGCACCGCCCTCCACGTCCGCGTGCCGGGGGCCGAGCGGTCCTTCGTCCTGCCGGCCGCGCTCACCCGCTGCGACGTCGAGGCCGCGGAGGTCGTGCTCGACCCGGCCGCCGGGCCCCGTCTCGAGGTGCGGCTGCGTCCCGACCCGGACCTGTGGCGCTGATCGCCGGACGACGACGATGACGACACCCCGCGACGAGACGACGGCCCCGGACGGTGCGAGTCCGGGCGGTGCGAGGCCGGACGATGCGAGGCCGGACGGCCCCGGCGTTCTCGACGCCCTCCGCAGCGGCTGGCACGCTCTCGGCGGCGGCGCGGCGGACCAGTGCCCCGGCTGCCCCGTGTGCCGGCTCGCGGAGTCCGCCGGGCGGGTCGACCCCGCCACCGCCGCGCACCTGCAGGCCGCCGCCGGGCACGTCGTGCAGGCCGGCCGGGAGCTGCTCGCCGCGCTCGAGGGCGCCACCAGCCGCACCGGTCCCGCCCGTCCGACGCCAACGCCCGCGGCCGCCGAGGACGTCGCGCAGCCGGCCGCCGACGACCGTCCGGCCGAGCCGGCCGACCGTGCGGCCGACCGCGCGGCGGACCGGGCGTCCGACGTCGCTCGCGCACGGACCACAATCCCTGTCAGCGGTCCCCGGACCGCGACCCCGCACGCAACGCCCGCGACCCCCGCAGAGGAGCCCTCACCATGACCGCCACGATCGGCGTCGACATCGGCGGCACGAAGATCGCGCTCGGGGTGGTGACGGGTGACGGCACGATCGTCGCCCGGACCCGCCGCGAGACCGAGCCCACCCGCCCCGACGAGATCGTCGAGGCGGTCGTCGACGGCATCCGCGAGCTGCGACCGGCCGCGGAGGTGAGCGCCGTCGGGGTCGCGGCCGCCGGCTACATCGACGCCGGTCGCTCCACGGTCATGTTCGCGCCGAACCTCGCGTGGCGGGACAACCCGATCAAGGCGCAGGTCGAGGCCCACGTCGACGTCCCCGTCGTCATCGAGAACGACGCCAACGCCGCCGCGTGGGGCGAGTTCCAGTTCGGCGCCGGGCGCGAGCACGACGACATGCTGCTGCTCACCGTCGGCACCGGCCTCGGCGGCGGCATCGTCATCAACCGCCGGCTGGTCCGGGGCGCCCACGGGGTCGCCGCGGAGCTCGGGCACGTGCGCGCCGTGCCGGACGGGCACCGCTGCGGCTGCGGCAACCGCGGCTGCTGGGAGCAGTACGCCTCGGGCTCCGCGCTGGTCCGCGAGGCCCGTGAGCAGGCCGAGTCCGGCTCCGCGCTCGCCAGCGGCCTCCTCGAGCGCGCCGGCGGCAAGGCGAAGCGCATCACCGGCCCGCTCGTGACGGCCGCCGCGCGGGAGGGCGACCAGATGGCCGTCGAGCTCCTGGCCGGCCTCGGCCGGCAGCTCGGCACCGCCGTCGCGAGCTTCGTCGCGCTGCTCGACCCCGGCGTCGTCGTCATCGGCGGGGGTGTGTCCGACGCGGGCGACCTGCTGCTCGGACCCGCCCGCGAGGCCTACGAGCACGAGCTGACGGGGCGTGGGTTCCGACCGGCCGCCGCGATCGTGCGGGCCGAGCTCGGCAACGACGCGGGCCTCGTCGGTGCCGCCGACCTCGCCCTCGCGGACTGAGCCCGTGGCGACCGGCACCACCGTCCCCGCCACCGTCCCGACGTCCGTCCGGGTCCTCGCCGTCGACGTCGACCGGTTCCGGCGCAGCCGCGCCGGTCTCGTGCGGCTGCTGCGCGAGACCCGTCCCGACGTCGCGCTGCTGCACCGGGTCCCCACCCACCCCTTCAGCGGGCACCGCGTCGGCGGCCTCGCCTCCGACGTCGGCCTCGTCGTCGCGGTGTCCGGTCGGGACTCCGCGGGGGCCGCGGTCCTCACCTCGCTGCGCCTGTCGCCGGACGGCACCGAGGCCCTGGCCGGGCCCGGCGGCGGGATGGCGTTGGCCACGCTGCGCCTCACCGACGGCCGCCGCCTGCGCGCGGCGACCGTGACGACCAGGGGCGGGGACGCCGACCAGGCGGGTGTCGCCGCGCACCTCCTCGCGCTCCTCGGCCCACCCGACGACGTCCCCACCGTCGTCGCGGGTGACCTGCCGGGCACGGCCGGCGGCGACGCGCTCGCTCGTCGCCTCGACGACCTCACCCCCGGGGCGGCCCCGACCGCCCCGGCCGGGACCCCCCGGACCCGTCCGCGGGGCCTGCTCGGCCACGCGGCGACGGTGCGCCAGGTCGCGCTGCCCGGGGCGATCGGCGCCCGGCCCGACCTGCTCGGCAAGGTCGTCGCCGAGCGTCCGGTCGTCGTGGACCTCCTGCTCAGCTAGCGACGGCTCGCCGGTGTGCGGCAGGGCGCGCGTCCCCGGTGGCGGCGGTGCGCCCCGCGCCCTGAGGCTGGGGCCGTGGACGCAACGGGCACGTGGGACGTCGCGGTCGTCGGCGCCGGGCCCGCGGGCTCCGCGGCCGCGCTCGCGGCGCTGCGCGTACGGCCCGGGGCCCGGGTGCTGCTGCTGGACCGCGCCGACTTCCCCCGCGACAAGGCGTGCGGCGACGGGGTCGCCCCGCACGTGCTCGACGTCCTCGACTCCCTCGGGGCACCCGGCCTCGTCGACGACCACCGCCCGGTCCGCCGGCTGCACCTGCAGGTCGCGCCCGGCCCGTCCGGGCGGCCGCACGAGCGCGGGGCGGCTGCCGTGGCGCGCGACATGCGGCGTCCGGCGCGGGTCGTGCCCCGCCGGGTGCTCGACGCCCGCATCCGCGCGGCCGCGCTGGCCGCGGGCGCGGAGGCTCGGACGGGTGTCGTTCGGGCGGTCTCGGTGGGGTCGCGCGACGTGCGCCTGGGCCTGTCCGGCGGGGACGGGCTGCGCGCCCGAGTCGTCGTCGGCGCCGACGGCGCCGGTTCCGCGGTCCGCCGGGCACTCGGGCTGCCCGGCCCACCCGGGCGCGCGACCGGGCTCGCGGTGCGCGGGTACGGCCCCGTGCGGGCGGACCTGGCCGACGAGCAGCGCATCGTGTTCGACGGCACCGGTCCGCCGGCGTACGCGTGGTCGTTCCCCGTCGGCGACGGCACCGCCAACGTCGGCTACGGCGAGGTCCTCGTCGGCGGGGCGGCGCCGTCGCGCCGTCGCTACCTCGAGCGGCTCGAGGCGCTGCTGCCCGGCACGACCGACGGTGCGGGGAGCTGGCGCGGGCACCACCTGCCGCTGTCGAGCGACCCCGTCCGTCAGCCCGACGGGCGTGTGCTGCTCGCGGGCGACTCGCTCTCGCTCGTCAACCCGCTGACGGGGGAAGGGCTGTACTACGCCGTGCTGTCCGGGGCGTGCGCCGGGTCGGCGGCCGTGGCGGCCGACGGCGGTGACCCCGGCCGGGCGTACCGGACCATGCTGCGACGGCGTCTCGGTCGGCACCTGCGCCACACGTCCGCCCTGCAGCGGCTCGTGCGGGTGCCGGGCGTGCTCGCGGCCGGTGTGCGCGCCGCCGGCGACCCGGCCGTGTTCGACGACCTCGTCGAGGTGGGCCTCGGGCGGGGGCTGCTGAGTGCTCGCGTGGCCCTCGCGACCGGCGCCGCGCTCGCCGGGTCTAGCGGCACCGCGCGACCGCCGCACTCACCGCGGCCGTGACCAGGGCCGACACCGGAAGCACGACCAGCCACAGGAGGAGCACGGCGAGGACCGTCGGGAGCTGCCCGGGCAACCACTCGGCCGACCCGCTGCCCGCGGGCCAGCCGGGCTCACCGGGCCAGACCCCGTCGCCGAGCGGCCGACGCGCGAGGTCCACCTCCCGCGCCACCCACCAGAAGGGGACCAGGAGCACGTGGGCGGCGAGGACGCCCCGCCGCCACACGCGCCACACCGAGCGCCGCGGTGCCCTCCCGCGCGCCGTCGGACGCGCCCGAGCGTCGGCTCCCACCACGGCGTCACCCTACGGCGGTGCACGTACCGTCACGCCTCCGACCGGTGAGAACGACCCGGCTCCCCGGTCCACCAGCGGAACAGCCCACGATCACCAGGGAGGACGCGTGCAGCAGCTGCTCAGGGTGCAGAACTTCTTCGTCTCGGCCGACGGCTACGGGGCGGGGGAGGGCCAGAGCCTCGAACGGCCCTTCGGCCACGCCGACCCGACCGTGCTCGGCGAGTGGGCCTTCGCGACGGCGAGCTGGCCGGGTCGCCGGGACGGCGGCGGCACGCGCGGGCTCGACGACCGGCTCGTCGGCGACTTCCACCACGGCATCGGTGCCGAGATCATGGGCCGCAACAAGTTCGCGCCCCACCGCGGGCCGTGGACCGACGGCGACGGCCTGGACTGGCGCGGGTGGTGGGGCGACGACCCGCCCTTCCGCACGCCCGTCCTCGTGCTCACCCACCACCCGCGGCCCGCGTTCACGCTGTCGGACACGACGTTCCACTTCGCCGACCTCGCACCCGCCCAGGCCCTCGAGCGGGCCCGCGAGCTCGCCGACGGCAAGGACGTCCGCCTCGGGGGCGGCGCGAGCACCGTCCGCGAGTTCCTCGACGCCGACCTCGTCGACACCCTCCACGTGGCGGTCAACCCGGCCGTCACCCTCGGCGGCGGCAGCCGGCTGTGGACCTCGCCGGCCGAGCTCGACCACCGGTACCACCGCGACGTCGTGCCGAGCCCCAGCGGCGTCGTCCACCACCTGCTGTGGCGGCGCTGACGCGCCGGCTCACACCTCCGAGCCGGTGAGCTCCCTCGCGAGGGTCGCGCAGAACAGGCCGACGTCGGTGACGACCCCGCGCGCCTGCGCCGAGCCCCGGTCGGTGAGCTTCGTGACGGTCGCCGGGTTGATGTCGACGCACACCAGCGGGATGTGGCTCGGCAGCACGTTGCCGGTCGCGACGCCGTGGAGCATGGTCGCGACGACGATGCAGAAGCCGACCTCGCCGCGCTCCGGCGACTGCAGCTGCGCCCGCATCGCCCGCTGGCCGTCGAGCACGTCGGTGTGGACGTCCGGCAGGGGGCCGTCGTCGCGGACGGAGCCGACGAGGACGAAGTCCTTCCCGCCCTCGACGAGCGCGTGCATGATGCCGCTCGTCAGCACGCCCTGCTCGACCGCCGCCGCGAGCGAGCCCGCATGCCGGACGGCGTTGATGGCGCGCAGGTGGTGCTCGTGCCCGTGCTCCACCCCGCGGCCGGCGGACAGGTCGACGCCGAGCGACGTGCCGTAGAGGGCCTGCTCGACGTCGTGCGTCGCGACGGCGTTGCCGCCGAAGAGCACGTCGACCCAGCCGCCGCGCACGAGGGCGGCGACGCTCGGCGCGGCGCCGGTGTGGACGACGGCCGGGCCGAGGACCCACAGGATCCGCCGGCCGCTCGCCCTGACCGCCCGCATCTCGTCGGCGACCTGGCGCACGACGAGCGCCTGCGGCTTCTCGCTGCTCACCTCCGACTGCATGAAGGTGAAGCCGGAGTCGTCGCCCTGCACGCGGGCGGGCGCGGTGACGCGGACACCGACCGCACCGCTCACCACGCGCGATCCCGCACGCACGTCGCTGACCGGGACGGTGCGCACCGACCGGACGGTCGCGCCCGGCCCCTCGCCGTCGACGTCGACGACGATGCCGCAGTCCATCTCGGGGTTCTCGACGTCGTGCCACGACTCGCCGACCCGGACGGCCGTCGGCAGGTTCGTCGTCGCGTAGAAGTCCGCGGGGAACACGCCGTCGCGCTCCACGACCGTGAGCCGGGCCGGCTCGACGTCGACGAGGTTCGCCCCGTGCGCGTGCAGGCGCATGAGCACGGAGTCCAGCGTCGCGGTGTCGGGCGCGGTCACCGCCAGCCGCACGGTCGAGGGGTCGTCGTGCTCCTTGCCGACGTCGAAGCGCACGACCTCGTAGTCACCGCCGAGGGAGCGGACGTCGTCGAGGACGCGGGTGAACAGGCCGGTGTCGAGCACGTGCCCGGACAGCTCGACGACCTCGCGCGGGTCGCCGGTCCGGGTGGGGGAGGTGGTCACGCGTCACACGATGGCACCGTCGTCGGGGTCATCGCGGTCACGGCTGCGCGGCAGCCGCCACGCGAGGTACGTGAAGCCGGCGACGACCGCGACGACGACGGAGCCGAGCAGCCACGACGGCACCTCGTCCCAGAACAGCGCGAAGACGAGGAGCAGGAGCGGGCCCGCGAGCACCGACGCCCACGCGGCCCGCGACGCGAGCCCGCGCGGGCGCGGCAGAGGAGGCGGCTCCGGGGGCACGTAGTGCCCGCCGTCCGCGCCGTGAACCGCCCGCTCGACCTCCCGGTCGATGCGGGCGAGCCGCTCCTCGCGGCTCTCCAGGTGCGGCACGGCCGGCGGCTGCTGCGGCCGCTGCGGCCGCCGGTCGCCGAGGCCGCGCGGGTCCTGCCGGGCCGGGCCGAAGGGCGTCGACCGCGTGCCGGCGTCGGTGTCGGAGGAGCGGTGCCGCGCCGGCCCGCCGGCCGGCGGACCGGCCTGGTCGCGGCGCTCCGGCCCCGGGGCCGGCCACCACCGCTCGTCCCCCCGGGACTCGCGCGCCGGTCGCGACCCGTCGGGCGCGTCGGTGTCCGGCAGCGTCCCGGGACCGCTGCCCGGGCCCAGCACGACCGGGTCGTCCCCGGTCCCCGCGCCCGGCACGTCGACCACGCGGGGGCTCGGCGGCTCGTCGTCGTGGAACCGGGCGACGATGGCCGCGAAGCGGGCGTCGATGTCGAGGCGGTCCCGCTCGTGGCGGCCCTCGGTGTCCTCGGCGCGGCCGCGGTCGTCGGCGTCGCCGGTGCCGCTCACGCGACCACCCGGCCGGAGTCCGCCGCGACGCGCCGGGCGAGCGCGAGGGAGCCGCCGAAGACCGTCGCGGCGTCGTGGTCGAGCGTCGCGACGTGGTAGGAGTCCGGGAGCACGACCTGCTCGACGTCGGTGCTCGACACCCCCGCGAGGACCGCGGCGCTGGAGGACGCCGGCACCACGTGGTCGACGGCGCTGCGGAACAGGCGGATCGGGGCGGTGACGCGGGACAGGTCCCCGCGGACGGTCCGCTGCAGCCGTGTGACCGACGCGCCCGCGTGCAGCGGCGTGCGGGTGTACGCGATCTCCGACGGGCCGTCCTTGCGGATGTCGCCGCCGATGGCCGGGAAGGACGGGGTGAGCCGGCGCAGCAGCGGCAGCAGCGGGATGCGCCAGTCCTCCGTGCGGACCGCGGGGTTGACGAGCACCAGGCCGGCGACGTGCTCCGGGTGCTCCTGCGCGAGCCGCAGCGCGAGGGCGCCGCCCATCGACAGGCCGCCGACCACGACGGTGTGGTCCGCCGCGAGGGCGAGCAGCTCCCGCTCGACGCAGGCGTACCAGTCCTCCCACCGCGTGCGGTTGCACTCCTGCCACGTCGTGCCGTGGCCGGGCAGCCGCGGGACCCGGACGGTGAGGCCCGCCGCCGCGTGGTGCTCGGCCCAGTCGCGCATCGACTGGGGCGTGCCGGTGAAGCCGTGGACGAGCAGGGCGGCGACGTCGCCGCCGTCCGCCTGGAACGGCTCTGCTCCGGGGAGGATCGGCACACCCCTAGCGTCGCACGGCGGCCGGGGCCGGCACCACGGGTTCGGGCGGGTGGATCGACGCAGCGGGGTGGGCGGGGCGACCGGTCGCCACCACGGTCGGCCCGGTGGTGAGGTCGGGCGGCGTCGCGCGGACGGGTGGGACGCCCGCGGGGCGGTGTGACACACCGTCCCGTCGGGGCCAGACTGGCGCCCGCGCGGGTGGACGGCCCGGTGCAGCGACGGAGGTGGACCGGTGTCGGTGGCGTTCTACTGGATCCTCTACGCGATCCTCGGCCCGATCCTCCGGTCCCTGTTCCGGCCGTGGGTGCGCGGCGGGGAGTACGTGCCCGCGACGGGCGGGGCGATCCTCGCCTCCAACCACCTGTCGTTCTCCGACTCGATCTTCCTGCCGCTGATGCTGCGCCGCCGGGTGACCTTCCTCGCCAAGGCCGAGTACTTCACCGGTCGCGGGGTGAAGGGCCGGGCGAAGGCGATGTTCTTCAAGGGCGTCGGGCAGCTGCCCGTCGACCGCAGCGGCGGCAAGGCGAGCGAGGCGGCGCTGCGCTCCGGGCTGCGCGTGCTGCGCCGCGGCGAGCTCCTCGGCATCTACCCCGAGGGGACCCGCTCGCCCGACGGCCAGCTGTACCGGGGCAAGACGGGCGTGGCGAAGATGGCGCTGGAGAGCCGGGTGCCGGTCCTGCCCGTCGCCATGATCGGAACCGACAAGGTCCAGCCCATCGGTCGCAAGATCCCCAAGATCCACCGCGTCGGCATCATCATCGGCCGGCCGCTCGACTTCTCCCGCTACGAGGGCATGGCCGACGACCGGCACGTGCTCCGGTCGGTGACCGACGAGATCATGTACGAGCTCATGCGGCTGTCCGGCCAGGAGTACGTCGACGAGTACGCCTCGGTCGCCAAGGAGCGGATCGCGGCGGAGAAGCGGGCGAAGGTCGTGGGGGAGGTCCTCGGCCGGGTCGAGCGCATCACCGGCCGCGACACGACCCGCCTCTCCGGCCAGCTGTCGGGACTGTCGGAGCGCTGGTTCGGTGACGACCTCTCGCCGGGTGACTACACCTCGCGCCTGCCCGACGGCACGGACGACCTCGACGAGGCGACCGCCCGGGCCCGCCTGGACGGCGAGGGCGGGCCCGACCGCGACGACGAGGTGCCCGCGGACGAGGCGGCTGCGGGCCACGGGCACGTCGACGGCGCCGTGGGCGAGGCACCCGAGGACGGCGACGAGCGGACCCCCGACCAGAGCGCGGACCGCGCGTAGGGCACCCCGCCGGCCCGCCTACCCTGGCGGGGTGACGATCCACTGGCCCGAGCTCGCGGCGGCGCAGCAGCCGACGTGGGCCGACACCGACGCCCTCGCCGCGGCCTCCGCGGAGCTGCGGACCTATCCGCCGCTGGTGTTCGCCGGCGAGTGCGACAACCTGCGCGACCGGCTCGCGGCCGCCGCCCGCGGCGAGGCGTTCCTGCTGCAGGGCGGGGACTGCGCGGAGACCTTCGACGGCGCGACCGCCGACGCGATCCGCCGACGCGTCAAGACGATCCTGCAGATGGCCGTCGTCCTCATGTACGGCAGCGGGCTGCCCGTGGTGAAGATGGGCCGCATGGCGGGGCAGTTCGCCAAGCCGCGCAGCAAGGACCTCGAGACCCGCGAGGGCGTCACGCTGCCCGCCTACCGCGGCGACGCCGTCAACTCCTACGCCTTCACCCCGGAGGACCGCGCCCACGACCCGCAGCGCCTCGTCCGGGCGTACCACACGGCCTCGGCGACGCTGAACCTCATCCGCGCGTTCACCACCGGCGGGTTCGCCGACCTGCGGCAGGTGCACGAGTGGAACCGCGGCTTCACCTCCAACCCCGCGAACGCCCGCTACGAGGTGCTCGCGCGCGAGATCGACAAGGCGATGCGGTTCATGGCCGCCTGCGGTGCGGACCCCGAGGAGCTGCGCGGGGTGGAGTTCTTCGCCAGCCACGAGGCGCTCCTGCTCGACTACGAGCGCCCGCTCGTGCGCACCGACTCCCGGACCGGCCTGGAGTACGCGACGAGCGCGCACTTCGTGTGGATCGGGGAGCGCACCCGCCAGCTCGACGGTGCGCACATCGAGCTCGCCGCCCGCGTGCAGAACCCGATCGGGGTCAAGCTCGGACCGTCCACGTCGCCCGACGACGCGCTCGCCCTCATCGACCGGCTGGACCCGGACCGCACGCCCGGCCGGCTCACGTTCATCACGCGGATGGGCGCGGAGCGCATCCGCGACGTGCTGCCCGCCGTGGTCGAGAAGGTCCGCTCCAGCGGCGCCCAGCCGCTGTGGATCACCGACCCGATGCACGGCAACACGTTCGAGTCCGCCAGCGGGTACAAGACGCGGCGCTTCGACGACGTCATCGACGAGGTCCGCGGCTTCTTCGAGGTCCACGAGGCGGTCGGCACCATCCCCGGCGGGCTGCACGTGGAGCTCACCGGCGACGACGTCACCGAGTGCCTCGGCGGCTCGGAGATGATCGACGACGCGGCGCTCGCGCGCCGCTACGAGTCGGTGTGCGACCCGCGGCTCAACCACCAGCAGTCGCTGGAGATGGCGTTCCTCGTCGCCGAGATGCTCGGGCGCCGGTGACCGCGGAGCCGTCGGGCCGGCCCGTCGACCTGCGGTCGGACACGCTCACACGGCCGACCCGCGCCATGCGCGAGGCGATGGTCGAGGCCGAGGTCGGCGACGACGTGTACGCCGAGGACCCGACCCTCGCGGCGCTCGAGCGGCGCGTCGCGAACCTGCTCGGGCACGAGGCGGGGCTGTTCTTCCCCTCGGGGTCGATGGCGAACATGGTCGGGGTGCGCCTGCTCGTGGAGCCGGGCCAGGAGCTCCTCGCCGACATCACGTCGCACGTGCTGCGGGCCGAGCTCGGCGGGCACTCCGCGCTCGGCGGGGTCTCCTCGCGCACGTGGTCCGACGGCGTCGCCGACGGCACCAACCGCCCCCGCCGGCTGGAGGCGGCCGTGCCGCTGCAGCTGATGGCGCCGGACGCCGGGCCGTACCTCGTCTCGACCGCCGCGGTCGCGGTGGAGAACACCCACAACTTCGGCGGCGGGACGGTGCAGCCGCTGCCCGAGCTGGAGAAGCTGCGCGAGGGCACCGCCGCCGCGGGCGTCGCGGTGCACCTCGACGGCGCCCGGCTGTGGAACGCGCATGTCGCGACCGGGACCCCGCTCGACGTCTACGGCCGCCTCGCCGACACCGCGTCGGTCTGCCTGTCCAAGGGCCTCGGCGCGCCCGTCGGGTCGGTGCTCGTCGCGAGCGAGGAGCGCATCGCGCGCGCCCGCGTGCTGCGCAAGCGCTACGGCGGCGGCATGCGCCAGGCCGGCGTGCTCGCCGCCGCCTGCCTGCACGCCCTCGACCACCACGTCGACCGCCTCGCCGAGGACCACCGCCGGGCCCGCCGGATCGCGGAGGCGTGCCACGCCGCCGTGCCCGGCAGCGTCGACCCGCACGAGGTCGAGACCAACATCGTCGTGCTCGACACCGGTGACCGCCCCGGCGCGGACGTCGTCGCGGCCGCCGCCGAGCGCGGGGTGCGCGTGTCGTCGCTCGGCCCGCGCATGGTGCGCGTCGTCACGCACCTCGACGTCGACGACGCCGACACCGACGTCGCGTGCGAGGTGCTGCCGGACGTGCTCGCGCGGCTGTCGTGAGCACCGCCGGCGAGCCCGTCAACCTGTGGTCGGTGCTCGACGGCATCGGCCGGGAGTGGAGCCCGTACCTGCTCGGCGCGGTGAACGACCACCGCCTCAAGGCCGTCCGCGTGCGCGGGGAGTTCGTGTGGCACTCCCACCCGGGCTTGGACGAGCTGTTCGTCGTGCTCGACGGCGAGCTGGTCATCGACCTGCGGGAGCCCGGCCCCGGCTCCCCGGACGGCACGGCCGGTGCCGACGGCACGGACGGGTCCGACGCGACGGTCGAGCGGGCCGTCGCCCTCGGACCGGGCGACTGCTTCACCGTCCCCGCCGACGTGCCGCACCGGCCGCGCTCGGTCGGCGGCGCCCGCATCCTGCTCGTCGAGCCGGACGGCATGGTGAGCACGGGCGACTACGACGGACCGGTGCCGGACCACATCGACCGCACGACGGGCCGGCGCCCCTAGCGACCGGCGCCCGGTCGGTCACACGCCGCCGACCGGTGCTCAGAACGTCGTGACGACGACCGTCGAGCCGGGCACGAGCATCGTGCCGGCCGACGGGTCCTGGCTGACCACGCGGCCGAAGATGTTCGACCCGCGCCGCTCCACCACGAAGCCGAGCCCCTCGAGCTCGGCGAGAGCGTCGTCGAAGCGCGACTCGAAGACGTCCGGCACCTCGACCGGTTCGGGTCCGCGCGACACGGTGACGTCGACATCCGTGCCCGGCCGCGCCTCGCCGCCGGGCGGGTCCTGCGCGAGCACGTCGCCCGCGGGGACGGCGTCGTCGTAGCGCTCGTCGGTCCGACCGAGGCGGAGGCCCGCCGCCTCCAGCAGCCGTCGGGCCGCGTCGACGTCGCCGCCCGTCACGTCGGGCACCGTCACGGGCTCCGGCCCGCGGCTGACGGTGACGTCGACGGCTGTGCCCGCGCGCACCGCCTCGCCCGGCCCCGGTTCGGTGGCGACGACGAGCCCCTCGGCGACCTGCGCGGAGAACGCGTCGGTGGTCTCCCCGAGGCTCAGGCCGACCTCGGCGAGCGCGGCGGCGGCCTGCTCCGGGGTGCCGTCGCGCACGTCGGGGACGTCGAAGAGCTCGGGACCGGCGGACACCAGCAGCGTCACCGTCCCGTTCTTGTGCACCTGGCCCGCGGCGGCGGGCCGGCTGCCCACGACCGTCCCCTCGGGGGCCTCCTCGTCGAAGACGGGTGTGCTCGTGGCGGCGAGACCGTCCGCGGCCAGCCGGTCCTCGGCGGCCGGGGCGCTGAGGCCCGCGACGTCCGGTACCACCCGCTGCGCGCCCGGGCCGGCCTCGCTCCACCACAGCCACCCCGCGGCGAGCACGCTGGCGAGGAGCAGCACGAGGAGGACACCGGCGAGCCCGGGGCGCCGGCGGCGCCGGACCGGCAGCCGCGTGGTCGGTCGCGTGCCGTCGTCGTCCGGGCCTGCGTCGTCGCCGCGCGGCCCGGCGGCCCAGGGCCGCGGGTCGTGACGGGCGACGCGGTCGGTGTGCCGGGCGTCGGGGTCCGAGTCGTGCCTGTCGTCGTACTCGTCGGCGTCGTGCTCGTCGACGTCCTCCCACCAGCGCTGCGGCGGCGGCACACGCGCCGAGGCACCCGACGCCACGCCGTCGCGGTCGCTCGCCGGCCGGGCGCGCTCGCCGGCGCCGACGGCCGCCGCGGCGAGCGCGGGGGCGCGTGCGTCCAGGACGTCCGGCTCCAGGTGCGACCACACCCGCCGCATCCGGGCCAGGAGGCGGTCGGCGCTCTGCGGCCGCTCGTCGGGGTCGCGGCGGCAGGCCCAGGCGACGAGGTCGTCGACCTCGGGGGGCAGGTGCGGCACGAGCGAGGAGGCGGGCGGCACGTCGGTGGTGACGTGGCTCCACACCACCTGGAACGGCACCTCGCCGGTGTGGGGCTGACGGCCGGTCAGCAGCTCGAAGAGCACGATGCCGGCGGAGTACACGTCGGTGCGGGCGTCGACCTGCCCGGACTGCGCCGCCTCCGGCGCGATGTACTCCGGGGTGCCCAGCAGCGACCCCGTCGCGGTGCGGGACGCCGTCGCCGCCCGGGCGAGCCCGAAGTCGCTCACGCACCAGCCGCCGTCCCGGGTGACGAGGACGTTCTCCGGCTTGACGTCGCGGTGGGTGAGCCCGGACGCGTGCGCGGCGGCGAGGCCCTGCAGCAGCGCCTCCATGACGGGGTACGCCTCGGCGGGGGACAGGGACCCCCGCTCCCGGAGCACGTCGCGCAGCGTGCGGCCCGGCAGCAGGTCCATCGCGAGCCACACGAGGTCGTCGTCGGCGCCCTGGTCGTGGACGGCGACGACGAAGCGGTGCTGCACGGAGGCGGCCGCCCGCGCCTCGGCACGGAAGCGGGCGACGAACTCCTCGGACTCCGCGAGGTGCGGGTGCATGACCTTGAGGGCGACCTCGCGGCCGAGCCGGGTGTCCTCGGCGCGGTACACCGTCGCCATGCCGCCACGCGCCACGCGGGCGAGCACGCGGTACCGGCCGCCCACGAGCCGGCCCACGACGGCGTCGCGCCGGGGCCCGCCCGACGTCTCGGTCGTGGGGCTGCTCACGTCGGGAGTGTAAGGAGCCGGGAGCCGCGGGGCGTGGAGGCGGCGGTGCGAGTGGGCCCGGATCCGGCCGCGGGGCCGGCGCGGGTCTGGCACCCTGCCGTCGTGCCTCGTTCGCGTCCCCGCCCCACCGACCGCCGCTCCTACGCCGGGGCCCCCGCCCTGCGGGCCGAGCCCACCGAGGACGTCGACCCGGCGCGCGCGGAGGAGCTGCGCGACCTCGTCGCCGACTGGCTGCCCCTGCCGGACGTCGCGGAGCGCCTCGACCTCGACATCATGCGCACGCGCCGCCTGGTCGCCGACGGGGACCTCGCCGCCACCCGGGTCGACGGCGTCATGAAGGTGCCGGCCGCCTTCCTCGTGGACACGCCCGAGGGCACCGCCCCCATGCCGGAGCTGAAGGGCACCCTCACCGTCCTCGCCGACGCGGGCTACTCGACGTCGGAGGCGATCCGTTGGCTCTTCACGCCGGACGCCACCCTCGTCGAGGGCCGCCCCGTCGACACCCTGCGTGCCGGCCGCAAGACCGAGATCAGGCGTCGCGCGCAGGCGCTGGGGTTCTGACCGCCTGCTCCTCGTCGCCGCCCGGCGTCCGGCCGTCCTCGGCGCGGGCGCCGTCGTCGGGCGCGTCGTCACGCTCCTCGCGCTCCTCGACCGGCTGCTCGTGCCGTTCCGGCCGCCTGCGCGCGGCGTGCGCGCGCACGAGCCCCGGCCCGGCGACGGCGAGGCGTCGCGGCAGCGACACCGTCACGCGGCGGCGCAGCACCTGGTAGTCGGCCCGCTCGACCGCGGCGAGGATCCCGCCGTACAGCTCGAACGCGGTCCGCATGCAGTCGCGTGAGGTCGGGTGCAGCATGTCGATGCCGGGCTCGGCGTAGGCGTACAGCGCGCGCGTGCGGTCGATCTCGAACTGCAGCAGCCGGCGGATCGGGGCCGTCACCTCGCCCGCGGCCAGGTCGGTCGCCGTCACCCCGAACAGCTCGAGGTCCTCCTGCGGCAGGTACACCCGCCCGCGTGTGAGGTCCTCGCCGACGTCGCGGATGAAGTTCGACATCTGGAACGCCTCGCCCAGCGCCCGCGCGCGCGGCGCCGCCTCCGGCGTGCTCGGCTCCAGGATCGGCAGCATCTGCAGGCCGATGACCGCGGCCGAGCCGTACATGTAGTGCTCGAGGTCGGTGTACGTGCGGTACGTCGCCTCCGTGATGTCCATCCGCATGGACTCCAGGAACGCCTCCACGTGCGCGCGGGGGATGCCCCAGCGCCGCATCGTGTCCTCCATCGCCGCGCCGACCGGGTCGTGGCGCGGGTCCACGCCGGCCGGCGCGAGCGGGTCGAGGCGGAGCCGGTCGAGGAAGTCGTCGCCCCATCGCACCAGCCCGCTCGGGTCCGGCTCGGTGAGGCTGTCGACGAACTCGTCGGCGTAGCGTGCGAAGCCGTACAGCGCCCATACGAACGGCCGCTTCGCGCGCGGCAGCAGCAGCGTCGCGAGGTAGTACGTCTTGCCGTGCGAGGAGTGCAGCTGCCGCGAGCGCTCGTACGCCACCCGCAGGGGCGGGTCGGTGATGCCGGCCGCGTCGAGGTCCTTGGTGCTCACGCGTCGATCCTGCCCCAGCCCGCCCGGCTCAGAACCCGCGCCAGGCCCGCGAGCGGTACGAGGGGTCCGGGCCGAGCACCCGCTCCGCGGCGAGCCGGCCCGACACGAGCACCATCGGCACACCGACGCCCGGCTGGGTGCCGGAGCCGGTGAACACGACGTTCTCGCCCCACAGGTTCCCGGGCCGGAACGGCCCGGTCTGCGCGAACGTGTGGGCGCTGGCGAACGGGGCGCCCGCGTACATGCCGCGCCGCTCCCAGTCCAGGGGCGTCGTGACGTCCTCGACCTCGATCGCGTCGCCGAAGCCCGTGTAGCCGCGGTCGTGCAGCTGGGTGAGCACGTGCTCGCGGTAGCGCTCGGCACCGGACTCCCAGTCGATGCCCGCGCTGAGGTTCGGCGTCGGGAACAGGACGTAGTACACGTCGCGCCCGGGCGGGGCGAGCCCCGGGTCGGAGGCGGTCGGGCGCGAGACGAGGATGCTCGGGTCCCGCATGAGCCGGCCGTGGGTGAGGTCGGTGAAGACGCCCTCCCACTCCTCGCCGAAGTGGATGTTGTGGTGCGCCGCGAAGTCGTAGCGGCGCGTGGACCCCGCGAGCAGCAGGTAGCAGCTGGGGGAGTACGTGAGCCGGCCGTGCCGGCGCGGGCTCCTCCCCAGCAGGTCGCGGTGGGCGACGGGCAGGTCGGGGTTGAGCACGAACGCGTCCGCCTCGATCCGCTCCCCGGTGCTCGTGACGACGGCCCGGGCGCGCCCGCCGGAGTGCTCGACCCGCTCGACGGTCGTGCCGTAGCGGATCTCGACGCCGTGCTTCTCCGCCGCGGCCGCCATCGCCTGCGGGATCGCGTGCATGCCGCCCTTGGCGGCGAACACCCCCGCGACGGAGTCCATGTAGGCGATGACGGCGTAGATGGCGAGCGCGTCGTACGGGCTCACGCCCGCGTACAGCGACTGGAACGAGTAGATGCGCTGCGTGCGCGGGTCGGACAGGTACTTCTCCACGCGCGGCGCGAGCTTGCCGAAGCCCCCCATGAGCAGCAGGCGCACGAGGTTGGGGGTCAGCAGGTCGAGCGGGGTGTCGATGTTCCGGTCGATGAAGTCCTTCATCTCGTACCGGTACAGCCGGGCGACGTAGTCGACGTAGCGCCGGTACCCGGCCGCCTCGTCCGGGCCGATGACCTGCTCGATCTCCGCGCACATCGCCTCGGTGTCGGCGTGCACGTCGAGGTGGGAGCCGTCGGCGTAGAAGGCCCGGTACAGCGGGGTGACGGGCTCGAGGTCGAGCCAGTCGTGCATGTCCTCCCCGACCGCGTCGAAGCAGTCGGCGATGAGGTCCGGCATGGTGAGGACGGTCGGGCCGTTGTCGAAGCGGTACTGCCCCGCCCCGTCCGGCGCGTCCTTGACGACGAGGCCCGCGCGCCCGCCGGGCACGTCCTCGCGCTCCAGCAGGGTGACCTTCCGCCCGGCGCCCGCCAGGCGCATGGCCGCGGACAGCCCGGCGAGGCCCGCGCCGACGACGACGACGTGGTCGGTGGGCCCGGTGACGGTGCGGGTGCGGCCGGGCAGCCACCCGGCGAGTCGGGACGGGGTGAGGACGGGGCGGGCCACGAGAGCTCCAGGTGGTCGGTGGTGCCGGGTGCTGCGGTGGGTGCTGCGGTGGGTGGTGCCGTGCGGTGCGGTCGTCGCCGTGCGCGGAGGTGTGTCAGGTGCTACGGGCCGTGGCCGCGACCACGAGGCCCTCGAGAACCTCGCGCGCCTCGTCGGTGATGTCGGCGCGCGCGAGGGCGGCGTGGGCGAGGGCGACGTCGTCGGCGATCATCGCCTCGACCCGGTCGGCGGCGCCGGTGTCGAGGAGGACCTCGCGGAGGGTCGCCACCCCGTCCGGGTCCAGGCCCGGGTCGCCGAGCAGCCGCCGGACGGTCGCAGCCTGGGCCGGGGTCGCCCGCTCGAGCGCGAGGGCGACGAGCACCGTCCGCTTGCCCTCGCGCAGGTCGTCCCCGGCGGGCTTGCCCGTCTCGGCGGGGTCACCGAAGACCCCGAGCAGGTCGTCGCGCAGCTGGAACGCCTCACCCAGCGGCAGGCCGTAGCCGGAGTACGCGTCGAGCAGCGTCTGCGGGGCGCCCGCGAGGCAGCCGCCGAGCAGCAGCGGGTGCTCGATGGAGTACTTCGCGCTCTTGAACCGGATGACGTTGCGGGCGCTGTCGACGGGGTCGACCTCGCCGGTCGGATCGGTCTCGCCGGCCGTCACCTGCTCGAGCATGTCGAGGTACTGCCCGGCCATGAGCTCGGTCCGCATGCGGTCGAAGACGGCCCGGCCCCGGGCGAGCGCGTCCGCGGGCAGCCCGGAGGCGGTGAGGAGCTCGTCGGACCACACGAGGCAGAGGTCGCCCGCGAGCACGGCGCCCGCCGTGCCGAACCGCTCGGTGTCGCCGTGCCAGGCCGACCCGCGGTGCAGCCGGGCAAACCGGCGGTGCACGGCGGGACGGCCGCGGCGGGTGTCGGAGTCGTCCATGACGTCGTCGTGGATCAGCGCCGCCGCCTGGAACAGCTCGAGGCTCGTCGCGGCGGTCAGCACCTCCTCGCAGTCCGGTCCGCCCGCGCCGCGCCAGCCCCAGTACGCGAAGGCCGGGCGCAGCCGCTTGCCGCCGGCCACGAGGTCGGCGACGTACTCCACGAGCGGCGTCGCGTGCGGGCTCACCGCCTCCACGGTCGCGAGCTGGCGGGCGAGGACGTCGTCGAGGGTCTTCTGCACGCGGGTGCGCAGGTCCTCCCGGTCCAGCACCGCCCGCGCCGAGGCGACGGCGCTGACGGCGATCGGCGCCGTGACGGGGCCGGGGACGGCGGCCGGGCTGCTCATGGTCAGCCAGCGTAGGTTTCCCGCGCGCGACCAACCACCGGACCCCCCGGCGCGTCGTGCCTACCCTGGGTCGGTGCCCGAGGCCTCCGTCATGCGCCAGCCGCACCGCACCGTGGTGGAGGCGCTCGAGGTGGCGCGGGCCGAGCGGCGCCCGACCGTCTCCTTCGAGTTCTTCCCGCCCCGTGACGAGGCGGGGGAGACGGTCCTGTGGCAGGCGGTCCGGCGGGTGGAGACCGTCTCGCCCGACTTCGTGTCGGTGACGTACGGCGCGGGCGGCGGGACCCAGGAGCGGACGGTCCGCGCGACGCAGCGGATCGCGCGCGAGAGCTCGCTGTCGCCCGTCGCGCACCTCACGTGCGTCGGGCGGACCGTGCCGCAGCTGCGGCAGGTCGTGGGCGCCTACGCCGACGCCGGGGTGCGCAGCGTGCTCGCGCTGCGCGGCGACCCGCCGGGCGGGCCGGGACAGCCCTGGCAGCCGACGCCCGGCGGCCTGGACCGGGCGCTGCAGCTCGTGGAGCTGCTGCGCGCGCTCGGCGGCTTCTCGGTGGGCGTGGCGGCGTTCCCCGACCGGCACCCGGAGTCGCGCACCCCGTCGCAGGACGCCCGGGTGCTCGCCCTCAAGGCGCGGGCCGGCGCGACCTTCGCCATCACCCAGTTCTTCTTCGACGCCGACGCCTACCTGCGCCTCGTCGACGCCGTCGACGCGCAGGGCGTCGACCTGCCGGTCATCCCCGGGATCATGCCGGTGACGAACCTGCGTCAGGTGTCGCGCTTCGCCGAGCTGTCCGGCACGCCGCTGCCGGCCGACCTCGTCGGGCGGCTCGAGGCCGTCGCCGACGACCCCGCCGCCGTGCGGGCCGTGGGCGTGGAGGCCGCGACGCGGCTGTGCGAGCGGCTGCTCGCCGCGGGCGTGCCGGGCCTGCACTTCTACACGCTCAACTCCTCGACCGCGACGCTCGAGGTGTGCGGCGACCTGGGCCTGCTGCGCGGCCGCGCGGCCGCCGCGGCGCGCCGCACCGGGTAGTGCCGGGTCGCGCTCGGGCGCAGGCGGGTATCAGCCGGAGCCGCGTCGCGCTCCTCCGGCCGTGCCCCGAGAGCCGGGGCGAGAACCCGCTCGGGGAGCCCACGATGACCGCACGACGCAGCCTGTCCCTCCAGCGCCGGCACCTCGCCGCCGAGGTCGCCGCCGCCCGACCACACCCCGTCCACCGCGCCAACGGCGACGAGGTCACGCACCGCGGCCCCGACGGCCGCCCCTCCTACGTCGGCAGCTTCTCCAAGTGCCTGCCGCACGACGACGACGGCTTCGTCGATCCCGGGCTGTACGCGGAGTGGGTGCGGGCGATCGACTCCGGCGACCCCCGTGACGTCGCCGCCCTCGACTTCGTGCCCGCCGGCCCCGGCGGCACGACCCCGTGGACGTCCGGCATAGACCCGGCCACGCCGTACCGCGGCTGGGAGAGCCTCGGCGCGGGCCACACCTTCGACCTGCAGGGCCCCGACGCGCAGTCCGTCACCATGCCGCCCGCCCCCGCGCTCGACAGCGAGGAGCTCGTCGCGGAGATGGCCGAGCTGTACTGGATGGCGCTGTGCCGCGACGTCCCGTTCTCGCGCTGGTCGACCGACAGCACCGTCGGGGCCGCCCGCGCGTCGCTGCGGACCCTCGACTGGTTCCGCGCCGGGCGGCCCACGACGGGGTCGACGGACGTGCTGCCGAGCTCGCAGGCCCGTCGGCGGCTCGTGCGCGGCGGCACCGCGGGCGACCTCGAGGTGGGCGAGCTGTTCCGCGGCACCGCGCCGGGGGAGCGCGTCGGGCCGTACGTCTCGCAGTTCCTGCTCGTCGGCAACCACCGGGCGCTGCCCGGCGCGGGCGCGCACGACCGCGACGCCGGGCACGTCGCCTACGGCGCGGTCCGCATCGACCAGCGCGTGCGGACGGCCCCGGCGGGCGTGGACTACATGACGGACTTCGCGACGTGGCTCGACGTGCAGCGCGGCGCGCGCCTCAACGGCCGGGAGGACCCCTACACCGGGTACCGGTTCATCACGACCGGCCGGGACCTCGCCACCTACGTGCACTACGACGCCCTGTACGAGGCGTACCTCAACGCGTGCCTGCTCCTGCTCGGCAGCGGCGCGCCGTTCGACCCGGGCCTGCCGCTGCAGCGCGGCGACCTGCTCGACAAGCAGTCCGGCTTCGCGCAGTTCGGCGGCCCGCACGTGCTCACGCTCGTGACCGAGGTCGCCACCCGCGCGCTCAAGGCCGTCCGGTACCAGAAGTACAACGTCCACCGCCGCTGCCGGCCCGAGGTCGTCGCGGCGCGGCTCAACCGGCTCGCGACGTCGAGCGACCCGGCCGTCACGGACCGCCTGGAGGTGCTGCGGCCGATGCTCGACACCCTCAGCGACTCCGCGGTGAACCTGGACGCGCACGTCGGCGGCGGCAGCGACCCGTGGCTGCTGCCGATGGCCTTCCCCGAGGGCTCGCCCGCGCACCCCTCGTACGGCGCGGGCCACGCGACCGTCGCCGGCGCGTGCGTCACGGTGCTCAAGGCGTGGTTCGACGCCGGGCACCCGCTCGGGTACGCCTTCGAGGCGAACGAGGACGGCAGCGCCCTCGTCGACGTGTCCGCCGACCACCCCGCGCTGACGGTCGGCGGGGAGCTCGACAAGGTCGCCGCCAACGTCGCGCTCGGCCGCGGCTGGGGCGGGGTGCACTACTACAGCGACTACATCGAGTCGTTCCGGCTCGGCGAGCAGGTCGCGCTCGGCCTGCTGGAGGAGCAGAAGCTCTGCTACGGCGAGACGTGGTCGATGTCGGTGCCGCTGCTCGACGGGTCCGTCGTGCGGCTGTGACGCGGCGGGTCCGGCGGTGCCGGACCTGGGGTCTCACACGAGCCCGTCGTCCTCGGGCTCCGGCTCCGGGGCGACGGGCGGGCCCACGAGGTCGGCGACGATCGCCGCGCTCATGCCGACGAGCGGGATGCCGCCGCCGGGGTGCGCGGAGCCGCCGACCAGGTACAGCCCGTCGATGTTGCTCGCGTTCGCCGGGCGCAGGAACGCGGACCGGGCGCCGTTGCTCGAGCTGCCGTAGATCGACCCGCCGACGCTGCGGGTGTCGTACTCGAGGTCGGCGGGCGTGCGGACGGCGCGCCAGCGGACCCGGTCCCGCACGTCGAGGCCGCGCTCGGCCATGACGTCGAGCACGCGGTCGGCGTAGTCGTCCGCCAGGTGCTCCGCGCGCCAGTCGATGCCGCGCGCCGGCTCCCCGGGCCGGTGCCGCGGCGCGTTGACGAGCACGAACCACGACTCGGTGTCCTCCGACGGGCGCAGCGCCGGGTCGTCCGGCGCCGACACGTACACAGTCGGGTCCGGCGCCGGGCGGCAGCGCCCCCGGTGCCGGCCGGTGCCGAACACCGAGTCGAACTCGTCGTCGTAGTCGGCGGGGAACAGCACGGTGTGGTGCTGCAGGTCGGGGGTCCGACCGTCGAGGGCGAGCAGCAGCACGAAGCCCGACAGCGACGGCTCCGCGCGGCGCAGCCGCTGCCGGCCCAGCTCGCCCGGCGGCCCGGCGAGCAGCTCGTGGTAGGTGTGGGCGGCGTCGGCGTTCGACACGACGACGTCGGCCTCGACCTTGCTGCCGTCGCGCAGCCGGACCCCGTGGGTGCGCCAGCCGGTCGGGCCGGGCACGTCCCTGACGAGGATCTCGGCGACGTCGGCGCCGGTGCGGATGACGGCCCCGCACTCCATCGCGCGCTGCGCGAGCGCGTCGGCGAGGCGCTGCAGCCCGCCGCGCACGTACCAGGCGCCGTATCGCTGCTCGACGTACGGCACGGTCGCGAGCGCGGCGGGCGCGCGCCGCGGGTCGGAGCCGGTGTAGGTGGCGTAGCGGTCGAGCAGCATCCGCAGCCGTGCGTCCTTGAGGTAGTGCCGCCCGAGCGCCCGCAACGAGGACCACGGCGCGATCCGCAGCAGGTCGTCGACGCGGCGGGCCTCGCGCACGAGGGTGCGCAGCCCCTCGAGGGGAGAGGTGAGGAACGGCCCGCGGGTCGCCTCCCAGATCGTCTCGGCGCGCTCCATGAACGCCGTCCACTGCGCCCCCGCCCCCTCGCCCAGGGCCGCGTCCAGCGCCGCGGCGACGCGCGTCCGGTCGGCGTTGGGCAGGTCGAGGACGGTCCCGTCGGGGAAGCGGTAGCGGAAGGCCGGGTCGACGGAGACGAGGTCGACGAGCCGGCTCAGCGGCTCCCCGGTCTCCGCGAACAGCTCCTCGTACACCGAGGGGAGCGTGAGCAGCGAGGGGCCGGTGTCGAAGCCGAAGCCGTCGCGGGCGTAGCGGCCGAGCTTGCCGCCGACCTGCGTCGACTGCTCGAGGACCGTCACCTGGTGACCGGCGTGCGCGAGCCTGACGGCGCTGGCCAGGCCGCCGAGGCCCGCGCCCACGACGACCACCCGGCTCGCCGGTGTCGTGCTCATCGTCCGTCCCTCCGCCGGTGCGTCCCCACGGGACGACCCTTCCACGTCAGCGTGCCGGAGCGCCGCCCCGCGAACGAGCGGGCGGTGAGCCACGCGGCGGCGGCGACGGACGCGGGGTGCGCGAGGGCGTCGGGCAGGGACCGTCCGCCGGTCCGCTCGGCGGCGACGTAGCGGCCGGCCACGCCCGCGAGGTACCCGACGGCCCCGACCCGGGAGCCGAGCAGCGCCGCGGCCGCGGGCCACACGTAGGTGAGCAGCAGGACGGCCATGACGGCGGCGGCGCCCGGCGCGGACCCGAACGCCGACCACAGCGACTTCGTGTACCCGGCCTCCACCTCCTGCCACGAGGAGTACATGCGGCACGAGGCGACCGTGCTGCCGTCGCACGGCACGCCGCGCCCGCCCGTGCGCTTGACCGCTCGGAGCAGCGCGATGTCCTCCAGCACCTCCCCGGCCACGGCGGCGTGGCCGCCCGCGCGACGGTAGGCGGCGGCGTCGACGGCGAGCAGCTGGCCGTTCGCCGCCGCGAGGCTCGCCCGCGGCGAGCGCTCGGCCGGACCGAGGGGCAGCGTCGTCAGCCACGACCACTGCAGCAGCGGCTGCACGAGCCGCTCGCCGGCGGTCACCGCCTCCTGGCGCGGGTACGGCGAGACGAGGTCGAGGCCGCTGCCGCGGAGCAGGGCGACGGTCGCGGCCACCGCGTGCGGGGCCAGGACGACGTCGGCGTCGACCAGGACGAGCACGTCGCCGGTGGCGGCCCGGGCGAGCCGGTCGCACGCGTGCGGCTTGCCGAGCCAGCCCGGCGGCGGCTCGGCGCCCTCCACCAGCCTGACGCGCGGGTCCCGCCGGGCGGCGGCGCGAACGACGTCGGCGGTGCCGTCGCTGCTGCGGTCGTCGCACACGAGGATCTCGAGGTCGGGGACGCCCACCTGCTCGGCGAGCCGCTCGAGCAGCCTCGGCAGCGTCGCCGCCTCGTCCCGCGCCGGCACGAGCACGCTCACGCGCTCCGTGGTCTCCGGCGGGTCGTCCGGCGGGCGTCGCAGCCGGGCCGCGTTGACGACCGTGTGGGCGGTGAGGGCGCACGCGAGCAGCGTCCCGGTGGTGGTGAGGACGGACCCGGCGCGACGGAGGGCGCGGCTCACGCCCGCGACCCGGAGCGGCGCACCCGCGCCGGTGCGGGCCCGTCGAGGCTCCGGCGCGCGCCCCGCACGTGCAGCCACAGGTAGGGCCCGACGAGCACGCCCATGCCCACGAACCCGTAGGCGGCGACCTCGGGTCGTCCGAAGAACGCGACGTTCGCCAGCGCCGAGCCGAGCCACGTCCAGCCCAGCAGCAGCGCGGGCACGAGCTCGTCGGCGGCGCGGCCGCGGCCCGCGGTCCGCGGCACGACGACGTCGAGCGCACGGACCATGACGAGCGACACCAGCACCCAGCCGGCGTAGTTCGTGAGGGGGATGCCGGGGACGCCCGGCAGCCCCGGCTCCGGGGAGGCGAAGACCCAGTGGCCGGCGTCGGTCATCTGCGGGTCGAGGTACAGGTCCCACGAGGCGAGGCCCAGCCCGCCGAGCACCGCGGTGAGCGCCGTGGTGAGCGCGGTGGTGAGCGCCGTGGTCGCCCGTGACCGGCTTCCCACGAGCGCGTCGGCGAGCCGCCGCCCGAGCAGGAGCATCGGCCACGCCATCATCGTCCAGGCGAGCGGGATGAGGACGGGGACGTCGAGCACCTCCCACCCGAGCGTGCCCGTGTACTCGTAGGGGCCGAAGGGGAACCCGGTCGCGGTGCCCACGGCCTCGGCCACCAGGCCGGCGCCGCCCGCGACGAGGAGCACGAGGACCGCGGTCCGGGCCCCCGCGGTGAGCGCGGCGTGCGCGAGGCTCGCCGCGCAGAACAGCACGACCGTCGCGGTCGTCGACCACGCGAGCGCCCGCCCGTCCAGCAGCGGGTACGCGACCTGGACGAGGACGGTGACGGCGGCGAGCACGAGCGGCACGCCGACGGGGCTCAGCAGCCCCCGGCGCCGGGCCCGGACGTCGCCGTCACGTGCGTCGCGCATGGTGCTCATCGTAGGTGCGGCCCGCCGCGGGGACACGGTCGGCGCCGGGCGTGCCCGCGGGTGCCCGGGGGCGGGGGCTCGGACCCGGCCGCCTCACGGGTGGGGGTCGCGGCGCTCACGACGGGGGCTGGGTCCGGAGGGTCGACACGCCGTCCGGGAGGGCCAGGACCCAGCACTCGTGCGGGTGCGACGAGTGCTGGGTCCCGCACGTGCGCGTCGGCGTGTCGCCGGGCGGGAGCCAGCACCCGTCGTGAGCGCCGCGCGAGGGGCCCGGCTGCGCCGCTCGTCCGACCGCGCGGCTCCGGGACGGCTCGGACGCCGGGGACGGGTGCGGCTCCGGGGGGCGGCTCAGCCGGTCGCCGGGGCGGCGGACACGGTGGCGCTCGTGCCGCCCGTGATGCGCACGAGCTCGTCGTGGGTGGTGGGGAACACGGCGTGCGGGTGCCCGGCGGCGGCCCACACCTCGCCGAGGTGGGCGAGGTCGGCGTCGACGAGGGTCGGCAGCTCGTGCGTGTGCCCGACGGGGGCGACCCCGCCGATGACGAAGCCGGTCGACTGCCGGACGAGCCCGGCGTCGGCCTTGCCGACGGAGGCGACGTCGAGCGCCCGTGCGACGAGGTCGGTGTCGACGCGGTGCCCGCCGGAGGCCAGGACGAGGACGGGGAAGGGGTCGTCGCCGCCGACGGCGTCGTGGTGGGGCTGCGCGACGAAGACGAGCGAGTTCGCGATCTGCGCGACGCCGACCCCCAGGCTCGCGGCGGCCTCGGCCGCGGTGCGGGCGCCGGAGTCGAGGGTGCGGATGCGCTCGGCGGCGTCGTCGACGCCCGCGGCGTGCAGGGCGGCGCGGACCCGGCCGACGCCGGCGTGGCTGGTGAGGTCGAGCGGCTCGGTCACGGAGCAGAGCCTAGGAGGCGGGCGACACGCCGGAGCGGTGGACGTCGACCGGGCTCGGTCCTACTCTTCGAACACGCGTTCGTTCGAACACAGGTTCGATCATGGACGAGGTCCGGGGAGCGAGGAGGTCCATCGTGCGCCGCTACGACGAGCAGGTCCAGGTGAGGGTCGTCGACCCCGGTGACGGGTCGCCCGCGAGGCCGGACGCCTTCATCTGGCGCGACCGCCTCCACGTCGTCACCACCGTCCTCGCCGACTGGCTGGAGCGGGAGGCGTGGTGGGAGGTCGACGTCCGCCGTGGCGAGCCGCTGCCCTACGAACGGAGGGTCTGGCGGGTCGAGGCCGGTCCCGGTCGCTGGGCGGGCACGGCCGTGTACGACATCGCCCGCGTCGTGCCGCTCGACCGGCTGGTGCTCGCCGGTGCGGGTGCCGCGGCCGCGGGTGGTGCGGGGCACGACCCGGGCCGCGGGGCGGCCCCCGTCCGGCCCGCCGGCGAGGGGGAGTGGTGGCTGCTGTGCCGGTTGGACTGATGACGGGGCCGACCTCCCGGGTGCTCGAGGTCCGTGAGGCCGAGATCGCGCTCGTGGCCGTGCCGGGCGCCGCCGCGGTCGCGCTGCTCGACCGCGCCCGCGAGGGGCTGCAGGCGGCGGCCGTCGAGCTCGACGCCGGTGCCCGCTGGACCGGGGCGCACCTGGCGGCGCTGCGGGCGGCCACCGCCGTGCTCGCCGTCCGCGGCCGGCCCGGTCCCGCCCGCTCCCGGCCGCGCAGCGTGTGGCAGGTCCTGCCGCGCCTCGCCCCGGAGCTCACCGAGTGGGCGCAGTACCTCGGCACGCTCGGCGGGCCGGCCGGCGCCCATCAGCCCGGCCACGACCCCGCCCGCCACCACGCGCGCCACGACGCGCGCCAGGCCGACGACCTGCTCCGCGACGCCGAGCAGTTCCTGCGCGCCGTCAGCCGGTGCCTCGGGCTGCCGTGGCGCCCCGTCCTGCCGGACGTCGTGCCCGGCTCGCGCTGACCGCCCCCGGTCCGCTCACCACCACCCGCTCGCCACCACCTCCGGAGCCCCACCGTGCCGTTCACCCACCTCCACGTCGCCTCCGGGTACTCGCTGCGCCACGGCGCCTCAACCCCGGCGGCGCTCGTGGCGCGCGCGGTCGAGCACGGCATGGACGCGCTCGCCCTCACCGACCGCGACGGCTGCTACGGCGCGGTGAAGTTCGCCACCGCGTGCGCCGACGCGGGCATCGACCCGCTGCTCGGCACCGACCTCGCCCTCGAGCCGTCCGGGGCGCTCGCGGGGCTGCCGGCGTGGGCCGACCCGTCGGCGGCCGTCGCGGCCCGTGCCCGCCGCACCCCCGCCCGCGGCGGGGCGCAGGTCGACCCCCGCCACCCGCGCGCGACCGTCCTCGCCCTCGGCGCGGACCGGCGTGCCGGGCTGCCGGCCGGGGCCGGGTGGGCGCGGGTGTGCCGGCTCGTGTCCGCGACCCACGCCCGCGGCGAGCGGGGGCGGCCCGTGGCCACCGAGGACCTCCTCGTCTCCCACGCGCGCGACCCGCGCACCGGCGCCCCCGCGCTCGCGGTGCTGCTCGGCCCGCACTCCGAGGTCGGCCGCGCCGTGCTCGCCCGCCGCGACGACCTCGCGGTGCGGCTGCTGCGCCGCTGGGCGGACCGGCTGCCCGCCGGGAGCCTGTTCGTCGAGGTCGTCCACCACCGCGGCCCCCGCGACACCCCCGGCAGCGTCGGGCTCGCCGCCCGCATGCTCGCCGTCGCCGACGCCGCGGGCGTGCCCGCCGTCCTCACCAACGCCGTCCGCCACGTCGACGTCGGCGACGGGCTCACCGTCGACGTGCTCGACGCCGCCCGCCGCCTCGTGCGCCTGGACCCCCGCCACCTCGACCGGACGACGAGCGCAGGGCACCTCGCCGACGGCGCCGACATGGCCGCCCGCGCCCGCGAGGTCGCCGGCCTCGCCGCCGGGCTGCCCGGCAGCCGCGACGAGGACACCGGCCGGATCGCCGCCCGCCTGCTCGCCACCACCGCCGCGCTCGCCGACCGCTGCCGCCTCGACCCCGCCGCCGACCTGTCCGTCGGCTCGGTCCACCTGCCGGAGGCCGAGGTGCTCGGCCACGACGCGGGCACCGACCTGCAGGCCGTCCTCGCCGCACGCTGCCGCGAGGGCCTGGACCGGGTCTACGGCGGGCGCGGCGTGCCCACGCCGACCGGCCACGCGGGCCCCGCCGACATCGCCGCGCGCCTCGCCGACGAGCTCGACGTCGTCGCGCGGCTCGGCTTCGCCGGGTACTTCCTCACCGTCGCGGAGGTGTGCGACCTCACCCGCGGCCTCGGCGTCCGGGTCGCGGCGCGCGGGTCGGGCGCGGGCAGCCTCGTGTGCCACGTGCTCGGGATCTCCGGGGTCGACCCCGTCCGCCACGGCCTGCTCATGGAGCGGTTCCTGTCGCCGCTGCGCGCGACCCTGCCCGACGTCGACGTCGACGTGGAGTCCGCGCGGCGCAAGGAGGTGTACGACGCGGTCCTCGCGCGCTTCGGCGGCGACCGGGTCACGTGCGTGTCGATGATGGACACCTACCGGGTGCGCCACGCCGTGCGCGACGTGGGCGCCGCGCTCGGCATGCCGCCCACCGAGGTCGACGCCATCGCGACGTCGTTCCCGCACATCCGCGCGCGCGACGCCCGCCGGGCCATCGAGGAGCTGCCCGAGCTGCGCGCCTCCGGTCTCGGCTCCGGCGACCTCGACGCCTTCTTCGACCTCGTCGAGGCGGTCGACGGCCTGCCGCGCCACGTCGCCCTCCACCCGTGCGGGGTGATCCTGTCCGACGGCGGGCTGCTCGACCGCACGCCGGTCGAGCCCAGCTACGAGGGCTACCCCATGACCCAGCTCGACAAGGACGACGTCGAGGAGGTGGGGCTGCTCAAGCTCGACGTGCTCGGCATCCGCATGCAGTCGGCCATGGCCCACGCCGTCGCGGAGGTCGCCCGCGTCGACGGGGAGCACGTCGACCTCGACGACCGGTCGCAGGTGCCGCTGGACGACGACGACACGTACGCCCTCATCCGCTCGACCCGCACCCTCGGCTGCTTCCAGATCGAGTCGCCCGGGCAGCGCGAGCTCGTCGGCAAGTTCGCCCCCGACCGCTTCGAGGACGTCACCACCGACATCTCCCTGTTCCGCCCCGGCCCGGTCAAGTCCGACATGGTGACGCCGTTCCTGCGGGCCCGGCAGGGCTGGAACGCGCCCGAGTACCTCCACCCCGACCTCGAGCCCGTGCTCGCCGAGACCTACGGCGTCGTCGTGTTCCACGAGCAGGTCATCCGCATCGTCGCCGTCACGACCGGCTGCACCCTCGCGGAGGCCGACGAGGTGCGCCGCTCCATGGGCTCCACCGACGGCCAGGCCGCCGTCCAGCAGTGGTACGTGCCCACGGCCGTGCGCCGCGGCTACAGCCCCGAGACCGTCTCCCGGTTCTGGGAGGTGCTCAAGGCGTTCGCCTCGTTCGGGTTCTGCAAGGCCCACGCCGCCGCGTTCGCGCTGCCCACGTACCAGTCGGCGTGGCTCAAGCGGCACCACCCGGCCGCCTTCCTCTCCGGGGTGCTCACCCACGACCCCGGCATGTACCCCAAGCGGCTCGTGCTCGACGACGCCCGCCAGCTCGGCATCGCGGTGCTCGGCCTCGACGTCAACGCCTCCGACGGCACGTACCGGGTGGAGAAGGTCGCCCCCTGGGACGAGCCGCCACCGGGCGTGCTCGGCGCCCCGCCCCGGGAGGCACCCCGCACCCCGGGCCTGCCCGACGCCCGCGGCTACGGCATCCGGCTGTCGCTTGCCGACGTCAAGGGCATCTCCGACGCCGAGGTCGCGCGCATCGTCGCCGGGCGGCCCTACGGCTCGCTCGCGGACTTCTGGCACCGGGCGGGGGTCTCGCGGCCCGTCGCGGAGCGGCTCGTCATGGCCGGCGCGTTCGACGAGCTGTACGGGCTCACCGGCCGGGTGCTCGGCCCGGGGCCGGCCGGGGGAGCGGGCTACGCCGTCCCCACCCGCAGGCGCGGCCGGGTCACGCGGCGCGACCTGCTCCTGCAGGTCGCCGAGCTCGACCGCTGGAGCCGGTCGGTCGCGCGCTCGGGACGGGCGGGCGGGCGGGGCGTCGCCCGCCCCGGCCGCCGGGTGGCCGGCACGACGGCCGGGCACATGGCCGAGCAGGAGGCGCCGCCCGCCGCGCAGCTCGCCCTCGACCTCGGCGACGCGCCCGACGAGACCGTCGGCACCGACCTGCCCGACATGACGAGCGCGGAGCGCGTCGTCGCCGAGCTCGACGTGCTCGGCCTCGACGCCTCCCGCCACGTCCTCGACTTCTACGCCCCGCTGCTCAGCGCGCTCGGCGTCACCCGCAGCCCCGACCTCGTGGGGCAGCGCAGCCGCAGCGAGCTGCTCGTCGCCGGGGTCAAGGTCGCGACCCAGACCCCGCCGATCCGCTCGGGGCGCCGGGTCGTGTTCCTCACCCTCGACGACGCCACCGGCGCGGTCGACGCGACGTTCTTCGAGGACGTGCAGGGCCCGTACGCCGCCACGGTGTTCCACTCGTGGCTGCTGCTCGTGCGCGGCGTGCTGCGGCGGACCGGCCCACGCGGGGTGTCGCTGCGCGCGACGGGGGCGTGGGAGCTGCCGGTGCTGTGGCAGGCGTGGAAGGACGGCGGCCTCGAGGCCGTCCACGCGCTGCTCGACACGGTCCCCGCCGGCTTCGACCTCGACGCGGCCGCGCTCGACGGCGCCGTCGCGGGCGCCGCGGCCAGCCGCTCGAGCCGGCCCGTCCTCGTCCGCCCGCCCGTCGGGACCATGGCGAGCACGGCCTCGCTGCCGTCCGGCACCGGCCCGGGCCGCACCGACGGCGGCGAGAACGCCGGCGGCATGGGCGGCACCCGGCGGCGGGTGCTCGTGCACGCGAGCGGCTTCGTGCAGTCCCCGTACGCCGACATCAAGCCGGCCGGGGTGAGCGGGCGCGAGCCGCGCAAGCTCGCGGAGGAGGCCCGGGCGCAGCGGGAGCGCGCGCAGCGCGAGCGGGCCGAGCGGGGCGACCAGCCGGGCCGGACGGCGGGGGAGGGCGGCTCCCGCTCGGCCCCGCGCCGGCTGTGGCACGCCAGCCAGGGGAGCTCCGGGCGGTGAGCGCGAGCGTCCCCACGGCGTCGGTCCCGGCTCGTAGGCTGGCGCCGTGCCCGACACCGCCTCCCCGCGCCGCGAGCGGCGCTCCACCCGCGCCGCGCTGCGGGCGGCGGCGGTCGACGCGCTCGTCGAGCCGGTCCTGGCCCGCGCGCAGCGCGAGACCGGCGGGCACGAGGGCCGCGCCCTCGTCGTCGACCTCGGCGGCGGCGCCGGCACGTACTCGGTGCGCCTCGCCGAGCACGGCCACGACGTCGTCGTCGTCGACCCCAGCCCGGACGCGCTGGCCGCGCTGGACCGCCGGGCCCGTGAGGCCGGCGTCGCCGAGCGAGTCCGCGGGCACCAGGGCGACGCCCGCCAGCTGGCCGGGCTGCTCGAGCGCCCGGTCGACGTGCTGCTGTGCCACGACGTGCTCGAGCTCGTCGACGACCCCGCCGCCACCCTCGCCGACGTCGCGGGCGTCCTGGGCCCCGGCGGCTCGCTCAGCCTGCTCACCGCGCAGCGCTCCGGTGCGGTCGCGCTGCGGGCCGCCGCCGGCCGGGTCGAGGAGGCGCTCGCGGTCCTCACCGACCCCGACGGCCGGGCCGGTCCCGACGACCCGCTGCTGCGGCGCCTGGACGCCGCCGCCACCGCCGACCTGCTCCGTCACGCGGGCCTGGCCGTCGTCGACGTCGTCGGTGTCCCCGTCCTCGCCGACCTCGTCCCCGAGGCCGTCGTCGACCCGGACCCGCGGCTGCGCGAGGCGCTGCAGCGGCTCGAGGCCGCCGCGCTCGGGCACGCCGACCTCCGCGGCGTCGCCTCGCACCTGCACTGGCACGCCGTCCGCGCAGGCGGCTGAGGCCCCGTGAGCCGCCGGCAGGTCGGGCGCGCCGACGGCCGCGCCGCCGAGCTGGGGCTGTCCGGCGACGACGCCGGCTGCACGGTGCTGCACGCCGACATGGACGCCTTCTACGCCTCCGTCGAGCTGCGCAGCCGGCCCGACCTGCTCGGGCAGCCCGTCATCGTGGGCGGCGGCACGCGCGGGGTCGTGCTGTCGGCGACGTACGAGGCCCGCCGCAGCGGCGTCCACGCCGCCATGCCGATGGCCCGCGCACGGCGGCTGTGCCCGCAGGCGGTCGTCCTGCAGCCGCACCACGAGACGTACTCCGAGGTGTCCCGCGGCGTCATGGAGGTGTTCCGCTCCGTCACCCCGCTCGTGGAGCCGCTCAGCCTCGACGAGGCCTTCCTCGACGTGGCCGGGGCGCTCCGCCGGCTCGGGAGCCCCACCGCCATCGCCCGCCAGGTACGCGACCGCATCGCCGACGAGCAGGGCATCACGTGCTCCGTCGGGGTGGCGAGCACGAAGTTCGTCGCCAAGCTCGCGAGCTCCGCCGCCAAGCCCGACGGCCTGCTCGTCGTGCCCGTCGCCGACACCGTGCCGTTCGTCCACAGCCTGCCGGTCGGCGACCTGTGGGGGGTCGGCCCGCGCACCCAGGAGGTGCTGGAGCGCCTGGGCCTGCGGACCGTCGCCGACCTCGCCCACACGCCGCTGCGCACGCTGGAGCGTGCGCTCGGGCAGGCGCAGGGTGCGCACCTGCACGAGCTCGCGTGGGGCCGCGACCCGCGACGGGTCGTGCCGGAGACACCCGGCAAGAGCATCGGGGCCGACGAGACCTTCGCCCGCGACGTCGACGACCCGCGGATCGTCCACCGCGAGATCCTGCGGCTGTCGGAGAAGGTCGCCGCCCGCGTGCGCGGCGACGGCAAGGTCGGCCGGACGGTCGTGCTCAAGGTGCGCTTCGCCGACTTCACGACCATCACGCGCTCGCGGACGCTGCGGACGCCGACCGACGTGTCCCGCGACGTGCACGCCGCGGCCGTCGCCGCCTTCGACGGGCTCGGGCTCGACCGCGCCCGGATCCGGCTCGTGGGGGTGCGGCTCGAGGGCCTGCAGGACGCGGCCGAGGCCCCGCTCCAGCTCGAGCTGGGCGCGCCGGAGCAGGGGTGGCGCGACGCCGAGCAGGCCGTCGACCGGCTCAGCCGCCGCTTCGGGGCGGGGGTGGTCCGACCGGGCACGCTCGTGGACCGCCGACGGGTGGGCCTCACCGCGGCGCCGGACGGCTCGCGCGGCGAACCGGTCCCGGACGGGCGCGGTTACGAGCCGTCGGGGCGGGGTACCTGACCGGCGGGCACTCCTCACGTCCGGGGGACGTTGTGCCGATGAGGAAAGCAGTGAGGACCACAGCAGGACGATGGTCGTGGCCGGAGGTACCGCGAGGTGTCGCGGGACGGAACGCGCGTCTATCCTTGACCCGACCAACGAGAGCCAGGAGGTCGACGGTGCCGCTCTCCGACCACGAGCAGAAGCTCCTCGCCCAGATGGAGGAGGCGCTGTACGCCGAGGACCCCAAGTTCGCCACGACGCTGACGGGGCGGGCACGCGGTGTCGGGAGCCTGTCGCGCGCGCTCGTCGGGCTCGGCTCCGTCGTCGTCGGCCTCACGCTCGTCATCGTCGGCATCGCCGCCGGCGGGCTGCTGTGGCTCAGCGTCATCGGTTTCGTGATCATGTTCGGTGGCGTCGTCTTCGCCGTGGCCGCACCCGCCCGCGGGGGCTCGGTCAGCAAGGGTGCCAAGGTCGGCCGCGAACGCCAGGCCGCACCGGGCAAGGGCCGCTCGTCGTTCGTGCAGCGGATGGAGGAGCGCTGGGAGCGGCGCTCCGAGGGCGGCTTCTGACCCCCTGACCCACCCCGTCCGCCGGCCTGCGTGTGCCGGCGCGGCCTGCTCCCCGCCCGCGACCGCCCCCAGGGCTGCACTGCAGGTGTGAGGCCCAGGTTCGTGGCCCCTCGACGCCGTGAGGGCTGCACTGCAGGCGTGGGGTCCGGGTTCGTGGCTCGTCGACCGCCGTGAGGGCTGCACTGCAGGCGTGGGGCCCGGGTTCGTGGCCCGTCTCCCGGCCCGGCCCGGCGCGTGGTCCGCGTCAGCGCCGGGGCGCCGTCACCCGTCGGTCGTCCCCGTCCGCCCGACCCGCCCGGCCTTCGCGGCGGGACCCGCCGACCCTCGCGCCGGTGTCCCGCGTCGACGTGGCCGGCGCGCTCAGGTCCGGCGACGGCGCCGGGAACCACGTCGCGACGACGCGCTGCCGCCAGGACCGGCGCTCCCGGATCGCGGCCAGCACCGTCGCCACGTCGTCGTCGAGGTCGCGGGACGGCGCCGGTTCCGCGGCGTACAGCGCCCGCTCCCACGCCTCCACCAGCCGCGACAGCGCGGCGGCCGCCGGCTCCGGCAGGGGCGGGCGGCCACCGCCGGTCTCCCTCGCCGCCAGCGCCCGCGCCTGGGTCCGGGCCGTCGTGCCCGGGGGCAGCGACTCGAGGTCGGCGAGGCGCTCCAGCAGCTCCGTCCACGCGGCGACGGCGCGCTCGGCGTCGTCGTCCCCGGCCAGGCGGGCGCGACGACGCGAGCGCCACCAGCGCCATGCGCGCGGCACGGCGAGCACGACGAGCACGACGGCGAGGCCACCGAGCCACCCGGCGACCACGCCCGCGAGCTCGGCGACGCGGTCCAGCAGCCCGGTGCCGGCGCCCGCGCCGCCCTGGGCGACGTCCTGCTCGGGCCGCTGCTCCTCCGGCAGCTGCGACGGCGCGGACGGCCGGTCCTCGGGTGCGGCGTCGGCGGGGTCGGACTGCGGGACGGCCCACTCCGGCGGCGCCCCGGTGCGCCCGGCGGGGGTGGGCTCGAAGCGCACCCACCCGACGCCGTCGAAGTACAGCTCGGGCCAGGCGTGCGCGTCGTTCGCACGGACCTCCCACTGCCCCGGCTCGGTCTCCTCGCCGGGGAGGAAGCCGACCCCGAGCCGGGCGGGGATGCCGAGCGAGCGGGCCATGAGCGCCATGGTCGAGGCGAACTGCACGCAGTAGCCCCGGCGGTCCTCGAGGAAGGCGGCGACGGCGTCGCGGTCCGTCGTGCTGGGCGCGTCGAGGGAGTACGTGAAGCCGCCGAAGTTGCGGAACCACTGCTGCAGCGCGAGCGCCTGCCCGTAGCGGTCGTCCGCGTCCGCGGTCACGCGCTCGGCGACGGGCAGGACGACCTCGCTCACACCGTCCGGCAGCTCCGTCCACGTCGGGTCGAGCCCCTCGCCGTCCCCCTCGGGTGCCCCGGCCAGCTGCGCGGGGTCCGGGCGGACGTCGTAGTGGCGGACCCCGTACGAGAGGCCCTCCGTCGTCTGCTCGGTCGAGACGACGTTGAGCGTCCGGGCGTCGTAGCGCCACTCGCCGGCCACGTCGACCTCGGCCGCGGGGTAGGGCAGCGGCAGGTAGCTCTGGGCGAGGCCGCCGACCGACACCGACGTCGACACCAGCGGGGACGCGCCGAGCACCTCGGCGCTCGCCCCCGGCGGGGCGGGCAGCCCGTCGCCGACCTGCTGGTCCGCGGGCGGGGTCTCGCCGGAGGGCTCCCACAGCGCCCCGTCGAACACGTCGGCGGTCACGATGCGCAGCGGGTCCGGGTCCTCCGCGGTCGTGGCGTAGCGGATGAGGACCGTGTCGGACTGGGCTTCGAGGTCGGCGCGGATGTCGAGGAACGGGTTGACCGTCCGCGCCCCGCCGGCACCCTCGCCGAAGCGCTCGTCGACGAGGCGCTGCAGCCGGTCGGTGGACGCGCCCGGCACGACGACCGGGACGAGGGCGCCGAGCGCGACGGCGACCGCGGCGGTCACGGCCGCGGCCCGCACGAGGTGCTCGGCCACGCCGGAGGGCACGGCGGACCCGCCCGCGCTGCGGCGGGTGAGGACCTGCCCCCACGAGCGGACCCGGCCGTCGGCGTCGCTCAGGGTCATGGCGAGGTAGCCCGCCGCGGCGGCGAGGTAGCCGACGAGCCCGATGCCCCGGGGCGTCAGCGCCGTCGCCACGCAGACCACGAGCAGCAGCGGCAGGCCCGCCGCCCCCGGGCGGCGCAGCGGCCCGGCGATCGTCACCGTGACCAGCGCCACCGCCGCCGCGGCCGCGGTTAGGAGCGCGACGATGCCGGCGTCGACGGGCGCGGGCGCCACCACCTGCTCCGTCGTCGCGACCCCCCGCCCGGCCAGCAGGACGAGCGCCTCCACCGAGTCGCGGGTCGGCACGAAGCCGCCGAGCAGCGCCTCGCCCGGCACGAGCAGGGCCGTCGTCACGACGACACCCGCGAGCGCGCCGACGGGGAAGCCGAGCCAGCGGGGCAGCTCCGCGAGCGCGACGCCGGCGACGGCCAGCGAGACGGCGGCCACGACGAGCACGACGGGCTGCAGCCACGTCCGGTCCGCCAGCAGCGGCGCGAGCACGAGCAGCGTCATGACGGTGGCGAGCCCGGCCAGGAGGGGCGCGCGGACGTCGCGGCTCACGCGTGCACCCCGGCCCCGGCCTCCAGCCGGGCCCACACGTCGGCCAGCGGCTCCCCGGCCCGCCACACCGCCACCCGCCAGCCCGCGTCGGCGAGCCGGGAGACGGCGGCGTCGTGACGCTCGCGCAGGCCGCGCGCCCGGCCGGGCGACAGCTGCTCCCACGTCGTCGTCTCGCACACGAGGGCCGCCCGGACCGCGTCGCGGCACGAGCCGGCGAGGTTCTCGACGTCCTCCGGGCCGACCTCGCCGAGCACGGCGACGACGGTCGAGGGCACGTAGCGCGGCAGCTGCTCCACGGCGTCGCCGAGCCGGTCGGCGCCGCCGGCCCGCACGAGGGCGAGACGGTCCAGCGCGTCCTCGACCGGGTCGTCGTCGGCGGCGTCGCGGTGGGCGCTGTCGTGCGACGACAGCAGCGGCTCCTGCCCGTCGCCGAGCAGGACGACCCGCTGGCCGAGGTCCGAGGCGTGCACCGCGAGGGACGCGGCGGCGCTCACGACGTCCTCCAGCGAGGACGCGTCCCCCTCTCCGCGGTGGGCCTCGGCGCGGGTGTCGACGACCACGACGGCGTTGTGGTCCTGCGGGTGCATGTCCGGGCGGACCATGAGCTCGCCGCGCCGCGCCGTCGTGGGCCAGTGCACGCGCCGCAGGTCGTCGCCCTGGCGGTACTCGCGGACGTTGAGGTCGGCGTCGCCGGCCACCCCGGCCCCGCCGAGGTCGCTGTCGCCGCCGCGACCGGTGCGCCGCACCGGCAGGACGCCCGGGAGCTCGTGGACGACGGGCCGCACGAGCAGCTCGTCGGTGCTCGTGGCCTCCCACGTCCGCTCGACCAGCCCGAACGGCTCGACGCTCACGAGCCGCGCGGGGCCCACCGCGTAGCGGCCGCGGCGCGCGGCGAGCAGCCGGTAGGCGACGCGCGCGGCCTCCCGCGGGCGCAGCGGCGGCAGCACGACGCGGGTGGAGGCGACGAGGCCGGCCGGCAGGGTGTCCTCCAGCAGGAGCAGCGGCGTGCGCCGGCCCGCGCGGTTCACCACCTCGACGTGCACGTCGACGTGCTCGCCGACGCTGCCGCGCGGCGGGTCGGTGACGCGGGTCACCGCGAGGTGCAGCTGCTGGGCGGCCATGACGAGGACGACGACGACCGGCAGCACCGCCAGCAGGGCCGCGACCCGGACGAGGTCGGACTGCCCGAGCAGCAGCGCGCACGCGAACGCGACGACGCCGGCGGTGAGGAAGGACGTGCCCCGGGCGGTGAGCCCGGACCACGCGCTGCGCAGGTCGGTGAGCCGCACGACCGGCGCGCCTAGCCGCGTGCCCCGGGCGCCGCCGTCCGCGCGACGACCTCGGCCACGACCTCCACCGGGTCCTTGCGCCCCGACCGGCCGCGGGCGCTCGGCAGGAGACGGTGGGCGAGCACGGGGCCCGCCAGCGCGCGCACGTCGTCGGGCAGCACGTGGTCGCGCCCGTGCAGCGCGGCGAGCGCCCGGCCCGCCCGCACCAGCTGCAGGCCCGCGCGGGGCGAGGCCCCCAGCCGGAGGTCCGGGTGGTGCCGGGTCGCCGAGACGAGGTCGAGGACGAAGCGGCGCAGGGCGTCGGAGACGTGCACGGTGCGCACCGCGCCGATGGCCCGGCGGACCGCGTCGGCGTCGGCGACCGGGTGCAGCCCCAGCAGAGGGTCGGCGCCGACGTGGCTGTCGAGCAGCTGCAGCTCGTCGGCCTCCCGCGGGTAGCCCATCGACACCCGGGCCATGAAGCGGTCGCGCTGGGCCTCCGGCAGCGGGTAGGTGCCGTCCATCTCGACGGGGTTCTGCGTCGCCACGACGAGGAACGGCGGCGGCAGCGGGTACGTGGTCCCGTCGACCGTGACCTGCTGCTCCTCCATGGACTCCAGCAGCGCCGACTGCGTCTTCGGGGAGGCGCGGTTGATCTCGTCGCCGATGACGACGTTGGCGAAGACGGCGCCAGGCCGGAACTCGAAGTCCGCGCGCTCCTGGTTCCAGATGCTCACGCCCGTGACGTCGCTCGGGAGCAGGTCGGGCGTGAACTGGATGCGCCGCACCGAGCAGTCGATGCTGCGCGCCAGGGTCTTCGCCAGCAGCGTCTTGCCGACGCCGGGCACGTCCTCCACCAGCAGGTGCCCCTCGGCGAGCAGGCAGACGAGCGCGACGTCGACGACGTCGTCCTTGCCCACGACCACCCGTCGCACCGCCTGACGGACCGCCCCGGCTGTCGCCGCGGCCTCCGCCAGGGTCGGTGCCTGCCCCTCCACCGTCGTCATCGACCCTCCGTCGTCCGGTACCGCCCCGATCGTCGCACGGCGGCGACGCGGGCGGGACGGCGTGCCCCGGCCCGGCCCCGCCGCCGCGCACCCCCGCGCTCCACACCGCTCCACCACCGCTCGTCCGGAGCCGGCGCCCGGGCCCACCGGCGGACGCCGGAGGGTGACGGCGCAGGTCAGCGGGTCGTCGCGGTGCCGGCACGGTGGCGGGCGCGTCGCGCCGTCGGTCGGGTGACGACGGCGCACCGGCGCGCCCGCGCGGCGCTGAGCAGCAGGTTCTCAAGTTGGTGGAGTGTGCGACCGACGAAGTGGAGCGAAGTGGAGTAACGTGGAGTCCAGTGGTGGGCACCAGGGCGCGGGGAAGGAGGGCCGATGTTCCTCGGCACGTTCTCCCCGCGCCTCGACGACAAGAACCGGCTGATCCTCCCGGCGAAGTGGCGCCCCTCCTTCGAGAGCGGGATCGTCCTGACCCGCGGGCAGGAGCGCTGCGTGTTCGCCTTCGCGCGCTCGGCGTTCGAGTCGCTCGTCGACGAGCTCGCCGGTGCGCCGCTCACGAACAAGGACGCCCGCGACTACTCGCGCATGCTGCTCGCCGGCGCCCAGGACGAGGTGCCGGACAAGCAGGGCCGCATCACGGTCGCGCCGCTGCTGCGGGAGTACGCGGGCCTGACGCGCGACCTCGCCGTCCTCGGCGTCGGACGGCGCCTGGAGATCTGGGACGCCGCGACCTGGCAGCAGCTGCAGGAGCAGGGCGAGCAGGCCTTCTCCGAGCGCTCCACCGAGATCGTCCCGGGTGTCCTGTGAGCGCCGCCGGCCTCCTGGGCACCCGTCCCGGGCACGTCCGCCCGTCGCGGCCTCCCGTCGCCGCCGACGTCCTGGCGCACCTTCCCCGGTGCCAGGCCGTCGCGCGGCGACGGGGGACCGCGCCGGGCGGCCACCGGCCCGCCCGGCCCGCCCAGCCCGCCCGACCCGCCCAGCCCGCCCGACCCGCCCGGCCCGCCCGACCCGCCCAGCCC
>NZ_JBBAYJ010000013.1 GCF_037153975.1 Aquipuribacter sp. SD81 | reverse complement strand
CGCCGCGGCCCGCCGGGCCAAGATCACAAACGAATGAGTGTCAAGGATCTACCGACACAGATCCGTCAAGCATGTCCCGAAGGTCGACACCAGCTCCGCACCCGGGTCCCTCCCTCGCGCGTCCCGCGTCATCCCCAGGCGTCGTCGACGGGTTCGTACCCGATCGCTGCCGTCGTCTCCGCGAGCTCGGCCCGGCGGTAGCGGTTGGCGGAGGTCCCGTTGACGACGACGAACCCGTCGACCTCCGCCTCGACCGACGCGCGGACGAGCGCGGCGGCGTCGCGTGGGCTCAGCCACGCCGACCGCTCGCGCGGGACGACGTCGGAGGGCGGTCGCTCGGGGAAGAACCAGCCGATCCGCAGCGCCACGACGGTCGTGGCCGACGTCGCGGCCACCCACGAGCCGAGCGCCTCGGCCCACGCCTTCGTCGCCCCGTAGAGGTCCGCGGGTCGCGGTGCGTCGCCGGGGCGGAGCTGGGTGTGGCCCGGCGCCGCGGACAGCGCCTGCAGGCTGCTCGCGAGCACGAGCCGACGCACGCCCGCGTCCGCGGCGGCCTGCGCGACGGCGTACGCGCCGACGACGTTCGTCGGCAGCAGGGACTCCCAGCCCGCCCGCGGGTCCGGGTCGGCCGCGAGGTGCACGACGGCGTCGGCGCCGTCGAAGGCCGCGCGGCACGCGCCGACGTCCGTCACGTCGAGCGAGACCATGCCGTCGACCGGGTGCAGGTCGGTCGCCGTCACCCGCCACGTGCCCGGAAGCAGAGGCGCGATGCCCCGGCCGATGCCCCCGGCCGCGCCCGTCACGACCACCCGGCGACCGGCACCCTCGCTCTCCACGCGCGGAACGGTAGCGACGACCCCTCACCGCGCGCCCTCCTGCGGGGATCGCGTCCCGGGTCTAGCCTCTGCGGATCGGACGGCGCGTCCGCGTCGGGGGAGGACAGCGCCATGGACCTGCCCGGCTGGGTGAGCATCGCCCCACCGCTCGTCGCGATCGTCGCCGCCCTCGTGTCCCGCCAGGTGCTCCCGTCGCTGTTCGTCGGCGTCTGGGTCGGCGCGTGGCTCGTCGAGGGCCTGACCTTCACAGGCCTCTTCAGCGGCCTGCTCGCCGTCGCCAACCGGTGGGTGCTGGAGGCGCTCGCCCCGCCGGACGGCGACACGAGCCACGCCTCGATCGTCGTCTTCACCGTCCTCATCGGCGGGCTGGTCGGGATCATCGCCCGCAACGGCGGCACGCTCGGCGTCGTCGACACCGTCACCCGGTGGGCGACCAACCGCCGGCGCGGGCAGACCGCGACGGGCGCGCTCGGCTTCGCCATCTTCTTCGACGACTACGCGAACACCCTCGTCGTCGGCAACTCGATGCGCCCCGTCACCGACCGGCTGCGGATCAGCCGGGAGAAGCTCGCGTACCTGGTGGACTCCACGTCCGCGCCGGTCGCCTCGATCGCGCTCATCTCGACGTGGATCGGCTTCGAGGTCGGCCTCATCGACGAGGCGCTCGACACCGCCGGCGTCGACGCCAACGCCTACGGCGTGTTCGTGTCGAGCATCGCCTACCGCTTCTACCCGGTGCTCGCGCTCGTCCTCGTCTTCGCCGTCGCCCTCATGGCCCGCGACATCGGCCCGATGCGGGCGGCGGAGCGTCGCGCGATCGGCGGCTCGCCCGCCAGCGACGGCGACCTCGCCGCGACGACCGACCCGGAGCTCTCGCCCAAGGACGGCGCCCCGCACCGTCTCCTCAACGCCGTCGTCCCGCTCGTCGTGCTCGTCGGCGGCACCATCGGCTTCCTCTTCGTCACCGGTGAGGGCAGCTCGGTCCGCGACATCGTCGGCAGTGCCGACTCCTACGCGTCCCTCGTCTACGCCTCGGTCCTCGCCGTCGTCGTCGCGGGGGCCATGACGGTCGGGCAGCGGATCCTGTCGCTCGGCGAGACCGTGCAGGCGTGGTTCGCCGGCGTGAAGTCGGTCGTCTACGTCCTCATCGTGCTCGTGCTCGCGTGGGCGCTGTCGGCGGTCGCCGACGAGCTCGGCACGGCGCAGTACGTCGCCGACCTGCTCGGCGAGGGCCTGCCGCTGTGGGTGGTCCCCGCCGTCCTGTTCGTCGTGGCCGCGGCGACGGCCTTCGCGACCGGTACGTCGTGGGGGACCATGGCGATCCTCATGCCGCTCGCGGTGCCGCTGACGGTCGCGGTCGCCGAGAGCGCCGGCCAGACCGGCGACGCGCTGCTGCCGGCGCTGTACGCCTCGGTGTCGACCGTGCTCGCCGGGGCGGTGTGGGGCGACCACGTGTCGCCCATCTCCGACACGACCGTCCTCAGCTCGCTCGCCTCCGGCTGCGACCCGGTCGCGCACGTCCGCACCCAGGCGCCGTACGCCCTGCTCGCGGGCGGGGTGAGCGTCGGCGCGCTGCTGCTCGTCGGCCTCGGCGTGCCGTGGTGGCTCGTCTGGCTGCCGGCGGCCGCCGCCGTCGTGCTCGGGCTGCGGGTGCTCGGCGAGCACATCGAGGAGCCCGACGAGCCCGACGAGCCGCGCGAGGTCGACGTGCGGGAGCAGCGGGCCGCCGCGGCAGAGCGTCCCTGAGCCGGCGCCACCGTCGGCCCTCGCGGAGCCGGCGGCCGCACGACCTGCCCGACGGGGTTGTGTCCGGGGGTGGCGCCATCGTGTGCGGATGGGGGACGGGGCCGGTGTCGCGGAGCAGGTGCGCCACCTGCTCGAGCGCTGCGCGAGCGTCCACCGCGCGCTGACCGGCCCGCCGGGGGAGCGTCCGTCCGAGGCCGTCCCAGCCATGGCGGCGGTCCCGGCGGCGCCGGCAGAGGGTCCCTGGCGGACGGGCGACGCCGAGCTGCTGGACGCGTGCGAGGGGCTGCTCCGGCTGAGGTCGGCCGTCGAGGCCACGTACCTCGCCGCCGTCGGTGAGATCGACCGGCGCCGCGTCTCGGCGGCGGACCTTCCTGCGGATCGGCCCGGGCCGGACGTCGGGGTGGCGGCGCTCGTGGTCGGTGCCTCGACGGGACGGTTCCTGCGCGTCTCCGCGCCCCTCGGACCGGGGCAGGCGAGGGCCGACGTCGCGGCGGCGCGGGCGACGGCCCCCGGCGAGGTGCTCCACGAGCTCGGCCGGCGCCTCGCCGACGGGGAGGTGACGAGGGCGCACGTCGACGTCGCGGTCCGCTGCCTCGACACCGTGCCCACCCACCTGCGCAGGGACCCCGAGGACCGGCGCGTCCTCACCGACTTCTTCGTCGACCTCGCTCCCGAGGGCACGCCGCGGCAGCTGCGCACCGCCTGCCGGGCCCTGCTGGAGCGGCTCGCACCCGACCGGGTCCACCGCTTCGACCCGCGCGCGCACGAGCGCCGTTTCCTCGACCTCGCCGACGACGCGACAGGGATGTGCGTCGGCAGCTTCGCCCTCGACGCGGCGGCGGGCGCCGTCCTCCGTCGCGCCCTCGACGCCTACGCCGCACCCCGGCCGACCGCCCCCGTCCCCGCGGACGAGGGCCCCGTCGACGCGTCGGGCGGGGACGACCCCCTGACGGGCGGCCCGGTCCCCGCGAGGGACGAGCGCACCCCACGCCAGCGCCGGGCCGACGCCCTCCTCGACCTCGCGCAGGTCGGGCTCGGGACGGCCGGGCCGTCGCGTGGCGAGCGACCCCGGGTCGTCGTCCACACCACCGCCGAGCAGCTCGCGGACGTGCCGCCCCCGCTGGCGCTCGGGGACGACGTCGTGCCGTCCCCGCCGACGGGGCGGGCCGCCACGCTGACCGGTCAGGAGCTCGACTGGTACGCGCTGCGGCGGCTCTCCTGCGACGCCGTCGTGCAGCGCTGCGTGTGGGACCGGGCGGGCAACCCGCTGCTGCCCGAGCTCCTCGAGCTCGGGCGGACCTCGCGCCTGGTCGACGTCCACCTGCGCCGCGCCCTCGAGGCGCGCGACCGCGGCTGCGTGGGCTGCGGGGCGCCGGCGCACGTGTGCGACGCGCACCATGTCGTCCACTGGGCCGACGGCGGCCGCACCGACCTCGGCAACTGCTGCCTGCTCTGCGGCTCGTGCCACACCGCCGTGCACCTCGGCCACCTCGAGGTGACCACGACGCCGACGGGGCACCCCCTGGTCCGCCACCTCCACGCGAGGGAGCGCAACCGCCGGGCACGGGCGCCCCACCACCACTACGTCGAGCAGCTCCTGCGCCGGCTGCGGGGAGACCCCGGCTCGCGCCGCGGCCGGGACGCCTCCTGGGGGGCGGGTCCGGCGGCAGTCGCCACCGGGCCGCCCTGAGGTGCCGCCCCGGTCCTTCCCGGGAGCAGGTGGCCCGCGGTCGGGTGCGCAGCCCCGCGAGCCACCCGCGGACGGGTCCGCAGCCCGGTGCCGGCCGCCGCCGGGTGCGCGTCCGCCGTGCGGCCCTGTCCGCGGCGCCGCGACGCGACCGTGCCGCAGGTGCACACTGCCGGGGTGGACTGGTACCTGCACGCGGGCGACGCCCTCGCGCTCCGGTCGCTGCGCCACGAGGTCGGTTCCTACCTGCACCGGCACGCGGCGCCCGACGCGGAGGTCGCGGACGCCGAGCTCGTCGTCGAGGAGCTCGTGGGCAACGCCCTCCGCCACGCCGGGGGACCCGTCTGGGTGTCGCTGAGCTGGCGCGAGGTCGCGCCGACGGTGAGCGTCCTCGACCTCGGACCCGGCTTCGACCCGTCGCTGCTCGGCGAGGTCCGTCGCTCGCCCATCGACCGCGGCCCCGACCCCGAGCACCCGCCGAGCGGGCTGGAGGACCTCGACGACCTCGAGCTCGCCCTGCTCGGCGAGAGCGGGCGCGGGCTGTTCCTCGTCGCCACCCTCAGCGACCGGCTCGAGGCGCAGGTGCGCAGGAGCGGAGGCATGGTCGTCACCGCGGTCCTGCCGGTCAAGAAGCGCGAGGAGCTGAGCCACGACCCGCCGCGGCGCACCGCCGGCGCCCTGCCGCTGCCGGAGGAGGCGAACCCCGACGGCAGCTTCGGCAAGGAGCCGTTCCTGCGTGCCCTCGTCGTGCAGATGGCCCGCGCGCTGGAGTTCGACCACGGCCCCGACGCGGCCGAGGCGGCGGTCGCGCAGGTCGGCGCCGACGTGGGCGGGCGCATGGAGGAGGCCTACCGCGAGGCGGAGGCGGTGGTGGAGCGGTTGAGCGCCGAGCAGCTCGCCGACTGCTACGTGCGGCTCAAGCACGCCATCGACGGGGGCTTCACCGTCACGAGCGTCGACGAGGACCGGATCGTCCTCGTCAACGACCGGTGCCCCTTCGGGGAGGCCGTCATGGCCGCACCGTCGCTGTGCCGGATGACCTCGAGCGTGTTCGGCGGCATCGCGGCGCGCAACAGCCCCGAGGGAGCCGGTGTGCTGCTGGAGGAGCGCATCGCGCTGGGCGACCCCGGCTGCCGGGTCGTCGTCTACCTCACCGAGCCGCCGCCCGGCGCCCAGCCGTTCGTCCACCGCTACCGCCCGCCGGTGTGACGGGCGGGGACGTCGGGTGACCTCGCCGCCCGCGGCTCAGGTGCGAGGGGCGCCGGGTCGATGACCTGGGGGTGCACGCCCCGGCCACGACGACCGCACGGGCCGCGGCGCTGAGCCTCAGCGTCATCGGGCTCGCCTCAGGCGTGCTCACCTTCGCGTCCACCCTCGTGCCCAGCGCCCCGGGGCTCGACCTCGTCGCCGTCCGCTGGGTCGCCCTCGCGACCCTCCTGGTCGCCGCCGCGGTGGCGGCCCTGCCGTGGCGGCGGGTGCCCGTGCGCTGGACGCTGCTGCTCGTGCCCGTCGGCATGCTGCTCATCGGCGTCCACAACTACCTCGCGGCGGCCGACGCCTACCGCTACGGCGCCTTCTTCCTCCTGCTGTTCGTCTGGGTCGGCCTGTGGCACCCGAGGGGCACGGCGACCGCGCTGTCCCCTCTCGCGGCGGTCGCCTACGTCGTCCCCCTCGTGGCCGGGTCGGCCCCGGGCCACGCACCGTGGACGGTGACGTACGCCCTGCCGCTGTACGTCGTGACGGGCGAGGTCATCGCGTGGCGGTCGGCCCGCCTGCACGAGGCGCTGCGTCGCCTGGACGACCTCGCCCGGACGGACCCGCTCACCGGTCTGGCCAACCGGACGGTCCTGGACGCGGCGGGTCGAGGCGGTCCGGGCGGTGGTGCCCTGCTGTACCTCGACGTCGACCGCTTCAAGCAGGTGAACGACTCCTACGGCCACCAGCGAGGTGACGCCGTGCTGCGGGCGGTCGCCGCGGCGCTGCGTGCGGCCGTGCGCGAGGGCGACGTGCCGGTCCGGATCGCGGGGGACGAGTTCGCCGTCCTGCTGCGGGGGCCGCTCACCGCCGCCGAGGCCGACGCGGTCGCGGGCCGCATAGGCGCCGGTCTGGGTCGGCTGGACGTCGACGGGCTCACCGTCACCACGAGCATGGGCGTCGCCTGGTGCGCCGGCGACGGCGTCGAGCGGCTGCTCGCGCGCGCCGACCGCGCGATGTACGCCGCCAAGGACGCCGGCGGTGCACGGCTCGTCATCTCGGCGCCGCGGGCCGCACCCGGTCCCGGCTGAGGAACCGCCGGGCGGTCGTTTCGTGCGGGGACGGCTCGGGTACCGGACCTCCGATGACCGCGATCGGGTTCCACGCCTCCCACGAGCAGGTCCACCCCACCGCCCTGCTGCGCGCCGTGCAGCGCGCGGAGCAGGCGGGGTTCACCTTCGGCATGTCCTCGGACCACTTCTCGCCGTGGAGCGCCCGGCAGGGCCACTCCGGCTTCGCGTGGTCCTGGCTCGGCGCCGCGCTCGCGACTACGAGCCTGCCGTTCGGGGTCGTCAACGCCCCCGGCCAGCGCTACCACCCGGCCGTGGTCGCGCAGGCCATGGCGACCCTGTCGTCGATGTTCCCGCAGCGGCTGTGGGTCGCCCTCGGGACCGGCGAGAACTCCAACGAGCACATCACCGGCGACGCGTGGCCCCGCAAGGAGCTGCGCAACCAGCGGCTCCTGGAGTGCGTCGACGTCATCCGGCGGCTGCTCGACGGCGAGACCGTCAGCCACGACGGCCTCGTCACCGTCGACCGCGCGGTGCTGTGGACCCGCCCCGACGTGGCACCCGCGCTCGTCGGGCCCGCCGTCAGCGAGGCGACCGCCCGCTGGGTCGGTGGCTGGGCCGACGGTCTCGTCACCGTCAACGCCGAGCACGACACGCTCCGCCGCCTCGTCGACGCCTACCGGGAGGCCGGCGGCCCCGGGCCGCTTCGCCTGCAGGTGCACGTCTCGTGGGCGCCGACCGACGAGGAGGCGCTCGCGATCGCCCACGACCAGTGGCGCACCAACGTCTTCCCGCCCCCGGTGTGCTGGGACCTGGAGACCCCCGAGCACTTCGACGCCGTCGGGGAGTCGGTCGAGCCCGACGCGGTGCGCGGCACCGTGCTCGTGTCCAGCGACCCCGGACGGCACGCGGAGTGGCTCCAGGGCTTCGCCGACCTCGGCTTCAGCGAGATCGCCGTCCACCACGTCGGGCAGGAGCAGGACGCCTTCGTCGACGCCTACGGCGAGCACGTGCTCCCGCAGCTCGACGTCACCGTCCCGCCGCCGGTGCAGCCGGCGCGCACGAGCGTCCTCGCGGGGTCCGCACCGTGAGCAGCACCGCGGCGCAGGCCGACTTCTGGTGGAAGAACGCCGTCGTGTACTGCCTCGACGTCGAGACCTTCTTCGACAGCGACGGCGACGGGTGCGGTGACCTCGTCGGGCTGGTCCGCCGGCTCGACCACCTCGCGGACCTCGGGGTCACGTGCCTGTGGCTCATGCCGTTCTACCCGACCGCCGACCGCGACGACGGCTACGACATCAGCGACTGGTACGGCGTCGACGACCGGCTCGGCAGCCTCGGCGACGTCGTGCCGTTCGTCCGCATGGCCCGCGAGCGCGGCATGAAGGTCATCATCGACCTCGTCGTCAACCACACCTCGAGCGACCACCCGTGGTTCCGCTCGGCGCTGGAGGGGAAGGACTCCCCGCACCGCGACTACTACGTGTGGCGCTCCGACCCGCCGCCGGACACGTCCGACCAGGTCGTCTTCCCCGACGAGGAGGACAGCATCTGGACCCTCGACGAGAGCAGCGGCGAGTGGTACCTGCACCGCTTCTACGCCCACCAGCCCGACCTCAACGTCGCGAACGACGCGGTGCGCGAGGAGATCACGAAGGTGATGGGCTTCTGGCTGGAGCTCGGCGTCGACGGCTTCCGCGTGGACGCGGTGCCGTTCCTCGTCACCCCCGACCACCCCGAGACGCAGGGCCACGCGCCCGACCCGCACGACTTCCTCCGGTACCTGCGCGAGTTCCTGTCCCGTCGCAAGGGCGAGGCGATCCTGCTCGGCGAGGTCAACCTGCCCCGCGAGCAGCAGTGCGAGTACTTCGGCGGCGGCGACGGCGACGAGCTCGACATGCAGTTCGACTTCGTCGGCATGCAGCACACGTACCTCGCCCTCGCCCGCGAGGACGCGACCGTCCTCGCGCGCTCGTTGCGGGTCCGACCCGCGATCGCGCAGCGCTCGCAGTGGGCGAGCTTCCTGCGCAACCACGACGAGCTCACGCTCGACAAGCTGGGAGACGCCGAGAGGCAGGAGGTGTTCGACGCCTTCGGCCCGGACCCCGACATGCAGCTGTACGGCCGCGGGCTGCGCCGTCGGCTGCCGCCGATGCTCGGCGAGGCCCCGGACGGGGACCAGCGACGCCTCAAGATGGCGTACAGCCTCATGTTCAGCCTGCCCGGCACCCCCGTCCTGTTCTACGGCGAGGAGATCGGGATGGGGGAGAACCTCGACGCGCCGGACCGGCAGGCTGTCCGCACGCCGATGCAGTGGACCTCGGGCACCAACGGCGGGTTCTCGACCGCGCCCCCGGACCGGCTGCCGAACCCCGTGACGACCGGCGCGTACGGGCCGGAGCACGTCAACGTCGCCGACCAGACCGACGACCCGACGAGCCTGCTCGCGTTCGTCTCCCACCTCGCGCGCCGCTACCGGCAGTCGCCGGAGCTCGGCTGGGGCGCGCTCGAGGTCCTCGACACCCCCCACGACCACGTGCTCGCGCACGTCGTGCGGTGGGAGGGCAAGGTCATGCTCGCCCTGCACGCGCTCGCCGACCGCCCCGTGACCGTCGACGTCTCCTTCGCCGACGACGCCCACGACGGCACGCTCGTCGACCTGCTCGACGGCACCCGGGTCGAGGTCGCCGAGGACGGCAGCGCGAGCGTCGAGCTGGCCGGCTACGGCTACCGCTGGCTCCGGCTGCGGACGGAGCAGGACGACCGGCTGCTCTGACAGCGCACGACCGGGCGGGGTCTTCCACGCAGGGCGAGGTCCTGCACGCAGGGCGAGGTCCTGCTAGTAGGAGCGGAGCACGAGGCCGTCGACGTGTGCGGGCCGGTCCGACGCGGACCGGACGGCGAACGTCCCGGTGCGCTGCGGCCGGCCGAGCGGGACGCGGACCACCTGCTGGGCTCGCGTCGACGTGCTGCGCAGGTCGACGCGCGCGAGGACGACGCCGTCGTTCATGACCTCGACGACACCGCACGTCGGGCACCGGGTCGCGACCAGCCACACCGCGTCGGTGCGGTTCGCGGTGAGGCGCACGTGGCTGCCGCTGCGGTCCAGGCGGGTGGCCGTGCGCATCATCGCCGCGGACGACGCCTGACGGGTGTGCGCGCCGGAGGCGACGAGGTGCCGGTCGTCGACGGCACGGGTGACGCAGCGCTCGGCGGACCACGCCGACCAGTTCCCGGCCCTGTCACCCGCCCTGACCTGCAGGCAGCGCGTCTCCCCCTCGGCCAGGGCGACGGTCACGGCGCCCAGGGCGGGGTGCACCTCCGCCCAGGCCGTGGGCACGAGCCACGGCCCGAGCGGCTCCCGGACGTGGGCGCTGCGGGCCCGTACCTGGAAGTGGGGCAGCACGCGGTCGTCCGACCCCGTGAAGGTGTACCGCACCGAGGACGTCGCGGACGTCGAGGGGAGCGACGTCGCGACGACGCGTGGCGCGACGAGGTCGGGACCCGGTAGGTAGCGGCTGACCTCGACCGACGACTCGGCCCACTCGCCGAGGCGGGCGACGACGCGCACGCGGTAGCTCCCGGCCGCCGGGGTGGGGATGACCACCCGGTGGAGGTCGCCGCGCACGCGCGTCGAGGCGTAGCCGTGGGTCGACGACAGCCGCCCGTCGACGTGCACGTCGAACGTCGTCGGAGCCGGCCGACCGACGCTCTGGACCCACTCCAGCGTCGTCGTGCGGTCGGCGTCGTCGCTCGGGTCGAGGGTCAGTCCGCTCGGTGCGGCCGGTCGTACGAGCCGGGAGGTCACGTCCGCCGCGACGGCGCCGGCCGTGCCACCCGGGCCCACCGTGGCGACCTCGACCGTGTAAGCCCGGCGGGGGTGGAGGTCGAGAGCCGCGCTGCGAGCCCCGGGGTCCAGGAGGCGCACGGTCTGCGGCCACGGGTCGCCGGCGAACCGCACCACCAGCAGGTGCCCCAGCGCCTGGCCGCCGCCGGGGTGCTGCCACGAGACCGTGACGTCACCGTCGTCGGGGTAGGAGAAGGCGAGGTCGGTGGCGGGCGGTGGCGGCGACGCGGCCCCGTCCGGCGCGGAGGGCTCCACGACCGGGCCCGGCAGGCTCGCATGCCGCACGCCTCCGTCGGGAGTCACCCACGCGACCGAGACGGTGGGTCCCCAGGTCGTCACCGCCACCGTCTCGGACCTCACGACCGACGGGCTCAGCCGGTGGTCCGGGACCACGGGACCGAGGTGCTCCCAGCCCGCTCCCGGCACGCCGAGCGATCGCCACTGCAGGACGTGCCCGTCGTCGTCGCGCACGGTGCGGAGCAGCGCGCCGTTGCCGAGCCGCGGGTGGGACAGGTCGCCGAGCTGCTCGGGCGCGCGCTCGTCCAGCACGTCGAGAAGCTGCCAGGAAGCGGACCTGCAGCGGACGAGGAGCCAGCGGCCCGCAGCCTGCATCCCCGGTTCGACAGCCTCCCCGGGGTCGCACCCGGGCGCCGTGGCGACGGTGCGCGTGCCCCCGGTCCGGAGGTCGCGGCCCACGAGGAGGTCGGGCGCCGCCCCCCGTCGTCGGAGCCGCTCGTCGAGGAGGGCGTGCTCGGCCGTCCGCCACAGGACCGAGTCGTGCAGGGCGACCGGTTCCCCCAGGCCGGTGCTGCTGCCGTCCGAGAGGTCGACCAGGAGCCGCTCCCTGAGGGAGCCCCCAGGCGGCCACGTGAGGTGGTGGTCGCCAGAGAGCGAGCCGACGCCCTGCCCGACGCGGTCGGCCTCGGGCAGCTCCCTCCCCGCCTCCCCGCCCGGTGGGCGTGCACCCGGCACGGCCGCCGTCACCAGGCCCTTGCTCCACGGCAGCTCGACGAGGGCTCCGCCTCGGTGGGCCACCACCCCCCACGACGCCTCGTCCGCGAGGACGCCGGAGGGCGAGGGCACCGGCGCGCCCAGCGTGGCCGGGTCGAACCACCGCACGTCGGCAGCGGCGACGAGCAGCCGCGGACCGTCGAGCGCGACGCCCCTCGCCGGGGCACGCTGCGCCGGCGGTCGCCACAGCAGGTTCGTGACGGGGTCACGGTCGTCCGTGGGTGCCGGCTCGACGACGACCTGCTCGCCGTCGGACCGGACGACCCGACCGCCCGGGTAGGACAGGAGGGGCGAGGCCCGCCCGACCGGGACGAGGCGACCGTCGTCGGCCAGCCTGAGCACCGGCGTCGGCGGCGGCTCCGGCTCGGCGCGTACCGGCAGGGTGTACGGGCGCCCGCCGAGGAGGACCTGCCCGCCGGTCAGGACGATGGCCGGGAGCTCGCCGGACCCGTCGCCCGGCCACGGCTCGCTGTGGACGACAGGACCCGGGGCGCCGTCGACCAGCGTCGTGCGGCTCACCCGGGCACGCGGGGAGGTGCCGTCCGCTGCGCTCTCGCGAGACCACCACGCGAGCACGTCGCCGCCCTGGACCGCTGTCCCGGGCACGACGTCCAGGTCCGTGTCCAGACGCCTGGCGGTGGCCGACGGCGTGTGGACCGCGAAGGCTCGCCGTGCCCCTGTCGCGGGGTCCGTCGTCGAGACGACGGCGACGTCGGTGTGCACGGGGGGCACGCTCCGCAGGTCGACGTCGCCGACGAGCCCCCTGACGCCGACGATGCCTCGCTCGTGAGAGTGCACGGTGAGGCGCTGGTCCGCCGGGGCCTCGGAGCCCTCGTCCGTGAGGACGCCGTCGGACCCGACGCTGAGCGGGTGCCCGTACAGGTGCAGCAGCGACCCGGTCGCGACCTGCTCGGCGCGGAAGCCGTATCGGGGGTCCTGGTGCACGAGGACCGACCCGGCGAGCGCGAACGGACCGGTGCCGTACAGCGTCCGCCGGACCGGAGGGCCGTCCACCGGCAGCCACACGGCGTCGCTGACGAGCGGTTCCGGGCGCCCCAGCGGCTCCTCGGCCACCAGGAGGCCGGCCTCGCTGCTCGCGACGACCGCGACGCGCGGGGCGGCGGCGCGTGGTGGGACGGGGACGTCGGTGACGACCACGGGAGCCGTCCCCGTCGTGCCCGCCGAGCTGCTCGACGCGGTGAGTGACGTGGTGCCTGGGGTAGCGCGTGTGGTGGTGCCTGTGGTGGTGCCCGCCGAGGCGCGGGCGGGCTCGGAAGCGGGCAGCGTCACGACGACGACCGCGAGCGCGAGCAGCAGCGGCACCACTCGGCGCAGCGGCCGCACGGGGTTCACGGGGGGGAGCATGACGGTTCGGGCCACCACGCGAGGTCGTTCGGCGCGACTGCACCCGGGCGGAGCCGCGGCCGGACGCGGACGCGAGCCCGCGGACCCGGTCCCGGTCGCTAGCGTCCCGGCTGTCCCCCTCAGCCCACCCGGAGGCCCCCATGGCGCTCGCCGACCACGACCGCTACCCGCTGCTGTTCGGGCCTTCGCCCGTGCACCGCCTCGAGCGCCTGACCGCGCACCTCGGCGGGGCCGACCTGTGGGCCAAGCGGGAGGACTGCAACTCCGGCATCGCCTACGGCGGCAACAAGACCCGCAAGCTCGAGTACCTCGTCGCCGACGCGATCGCGACCGGCTGCGACACGCTCGTGTCGATCGGCGGCGTGCAGTCCAACCACACCCGGCAGGTCGCGGCCGTCGCCGCCCGGGCGGGCCTGCGCTGCGTGCTCGTGCAGGAGAGCTGGGTGGACTGGCCCGACAGCGTCTACGACAAGGTCGGCAACATCCTGCTGAGCCGGCTCGCCGGGGCCGACGTGCGGCTCGTGCGGGCCGGCTTCGGCATCGGGTTCAAGGAGAGCTGGGAGCAGGCGCTCACCGACGTCCGCGAGTCCGGCGGCACGCCGTACGCGATCCCCGCGGGCGCGTCCGACCACCCGCTCGGCGGGCTCGGCTTCGCCCGCTGGGCGGAGGAGGTCGCCCAGCAGGAGGAGGAGCTCGGCGTCTTCTTCGACACGGTCGTCGTGTGCTCGGTGACGGGCAGCACGCAGGCGGGCATGGTCGCGGGCTTCAAGGCGCTCGAGGCGGACGGCGCCCGCCCGCGCCGCGTGCTCGGGGTCGACGCGTCGGCGAAGCCGGCCGAGACCCACGCGCAGGTGCTGCGCATCGCCCGCCGCACCGCCGACCTGCTCGACCTCGGTCGCGAGCTGCGCGAGGACGAGGTGGAGCTCGACGAGCGCTACCACGCGGGCGTCTACGGCATCCCGGACGAGCGGACGCTCGAGGCGATGCGCCTCGCCGCCCGCACCGAGGGGATGGTCACCGACCCCGTGTACGAGGGGAAGTCGATGGCCGCGATGGTCGACCTCGTCGCGAACGGCGAGATCGACGCGGGCTCGACCGTCCTGTACGCCCACCTCGGCGGCCAGCCGGCCCTCAACGGCTACAGCGCGCTGTTCTCCTGAGGTGGCCGGGGCGCGTCGAGGTCGCGCTGGAACCACGCGACGTCGTGCCAGCGACCGAGCTTCCAGCCGACCCGACGGAAGACCCCGACCTGCTCGAAGCCGCACGCGAGGTGCAGGCCCTCGCTGGCCGGGTTGGGCAGCGTGCTGCCCGCCACCGCCCGGCGGTAGCCGAGGCCGGCGAGGCGGGGCAGCAGCGCCGCGTACAGCGCGCGACCGGCCCCGCCACCCGTCCGGCCGGCGGCGACGTACACGCTGACCTCGCACGTCCACGCGTACGCCTCGCGCACCTTCCACGCGCCGCCGTAGGCGTACCCGACGACCCCCCGCCCCGGGTCGTCGAGCACCAGCCACGCGTGCGCGGCCTGCGCGACCGCCATGCGTCGGGCGATCTCGGCCGCGTCGGGCGGCTCGAGCTCGAAGGACACGGCGGTGTCGCGCACGTAGGGCGCGTACACGGCCGCGCAGGCCGCCGCGTCGACCTCCGTGGCGTCCCTCGCCACCCGCCCGTCCGTCACCACCGTCGGATGCTAGGCGGGTGCCGGAGCGGCGGGTGCCGGAGCGGCGGGCGCCGGAGTGCGCACGAGGACCGCCGGGACGCTCAGGCCGAGCGGAGGGTGAGGACCTCGGCGCCGTCCTCGGTGACGGCGACGGTGTGCTCGCTGTGCGCGGTGCGGCAGCCCGTGGCGCTGCGCAGGGTCCAGCCGTCGGCGTCGGTGACGAGCTCGTCGGTGTCGGCCATGACCCACGGCTCGAGCGCGAGCAGGAGCCCCGGCCGCAGCCGGTAGCCGCGACCCGGGCGCCCCGCGTTGGACACGTGCGGGTCCTGGTGCATGGTCGAGCCGATGCCGTGCCCGCCGAACTGCGTGTTGACGCGGTAGCCCGCGCCGGTGAGCACCTCGCCGATCGCGTGCGACACGTCGCCGAGCCGGGCGCCGGGCCCGACGGCCCCGATCGCGGCGGCGAGCGCGCGCTCGGTCACCTCGATGAGCGCGAGGCTCTCGGCCGGTCGTGCGTCGCCGACCACGACGCTGACGGCGGAGTCGGCCGCCACGCCGTCGAGCACCACGGCGAGGTCGAGGCTCAGCAGGTCGCCGTCGCGCAGCACCTGGTCGCGCGGGCGGCCGTGGAGCACCGCGTCGTTGACCGACGTGCACACGTAGTGCCCGAACGGGCCGCGGCCGAATGACGGGGAGTAGTCGACGTAGCACGACGTCGCGCCCGCCTCGACGATCATGTCCCGCGTCCAGCTGTCTATCTCGAGCAGGTTCGTGCCGACCGTCGCCCGCTCGCACAGGCGCCGGAGGATGTCGCCGACGAGCGCGCCCGTCCGTCGCGCGCGGTCGAGCTCGCGGGCGGTGAGGATCTCGATCATCGGGGCCTCTCGGTCGCGCCGTCACGGCGACGGGAGCGTCGCCGCACCCCCAGTGTCCCGTGCCCTCAGCATCGCGACCGCGCTCGCCGGGCAGGCCGAGGCCACCTGGACCGACGCCGACAGCGCGGTCGGCAGGTCCTCGCGCGCGACGACCCGGAACCCGAGCCGGCCGAACCAGTCACCGGCGGTCTCGGTGAGGAGCGCGACGGGTGCCTGCGGCGCCGCCGTGGAGGCGGCCCCGTCGAGCAGGTGCCGCACGAGGCGGGCGCCGGTCCCGGTACCCCGCCAGGGTGGCGCGACGACGACGGAGCGGAGCAGCAGGGCCGTGTCGCTCCCGCAGCCGTGGCGTTCGAGCGCCGCCCCGCCGACGACGACCGGGGCCGCGGCGGTGCCGGCCGGGACGACCGCCACGACCGTCCGCCACGCCTCGTCGAGTCCGTCGAGCGGGAGACCGGCCGAGCGCAGCAGCCCGGCCAGCGCCGTCCGGTCGGTCTCGTCCGCCGCCCGGACCGTGGGCCGCGCCCCGGCGGGCGGCTGCGTGCTCATCCGCAGCAGACCTCGCCAGTGCGGGAGGTGGGGACGCTCGCGGCCGCGACCGTCGAGCGCGCCCGACCTGCCAGGACGGCGAGCCCGACCCGGGTACCGCGGGTGACGGCACCCGGCGCCGCGGCCCCGGACCGGCGGCTCGCGCCACCCCGCGCGGCGCGGGCGGCCTCGCGGGCCATCTGGCGCCGGGCGTCCCGGGCACGGCGGCTCAGCGCGGCCTCGCAGGCCTCCCGCGTCAGCTCGGCGGCGCGCTCCTGGACGAGGCGGGTCTCGGTGGTGGGCATGCGGCGGCCTCCTGCGGTCGTGACGTGTGGACCTCCGGCGCGCGTCCTGGTCGCCCAGGTATTCGACAGACGTCGAAGGCAACCCAGAGCCTCGTCGGCTCTTCGACATGTGTCAAGTCCTGTGCGACCATCGACGTCGTGGCGCGCACACGACCCGTCCTCGCCGACACCGACCCGGTGGGCTGCGGTCCGCTGTGCGAGGCCGGGCCGCTCGACGAGCCGGAGGCCGTCGCGGTGGCCGCCCGGCTCCGGGCCCTCGGCGACCCCGTCCGCCTGCGCCTGGTCGCGCTGCTGCTCGCCGCGGACGGCCGCGAGGCGTGCACGTGCGACCTCGCGCCGGACGTCGGGCTCAGCGAGCCGACGGTCAGCCACCACCTCAAGCAGCTGCTCGAGGTCGGCCTCGTGAGCAAGGAGCGGCGCGGTGCGAACGTGTACTACCGGCCCGAGCCGGAGGCCCTGCGGGCGGTCGGGCGGGTGCTCGCCGTCGGCGGCTGAGGCGTCCCGGTGAGAGCGGGCACGGCGTCGGTCCACAGGTGCAGTGCCGCGTACGCGCGGAAGGGCCGCCACGCCTCCGCCCGCGTCAGCGCGTCGGCGGGTCGGTCGGCACCCATGGCGCGGCGCAGGACGAGGTCGCCGGCGAGGAACGCGTCCGCGTCGCCGAGGGCCCGCATCCGCACGTAGCCGGCCGTCCAGGGGCCGACGCCCGGCAGGCGGAGCAGCCGCCGTGTCACGTCGTCGACCGCCTCGGGGCCACCGTCACGTGCCGCCTCGAGGTCGAGCCCGTCGACGGCCGCGGCCGCGAGCGCGACCAGGGTCGCCGCCCTCGCGCCCGTCACCCCGGTGACCGCGCGCACGCGCGGGACGCCCGCGGCGACCAGCACCCCGGGCGAGGGCAGGAGCCGCAGCCGTCCGCCCCGCGAGCCGTCGGGGCCGTCGGGGCCGTCGTGGCCCACCGTCTCGCCCAGTCCCGCCACCAGGCGGGCCGCGAAGGTCCGGGCCGCGCCCAGGGAGACCTGCTGGCCGAGGACGGCGAGCAGCGCCGTCTCGAAGGGAGCGGCGCTGCCCGGCACCACGAGACCGGGACGGCGCTCGACGAGCGGCGCGAGCACCGCGTCGCGGGCGAGCGTCTCGTCGACGCCGGCCGGCCGGTCGAGCCCGAGCCAGCGCCGCAGCCGGGTCGCGAGCCCGTCCGCCCCGGTCACCGTCTCCACCCCGCCCGGGGCGTCCGCGCCTTCCGGGCCCTCTGCCTCGCCCGCGCCGCCTGGCCCTGCGACCGGCTCGACGTCGACCCGCAGGCTCCCGTCGACGAGGTCGGCGAGGTGGGCGACGACCCGGACCGCGCCCGCGCCCGTCCGCACGAGGCGTGTGTGGGTGCCGGCCACCGGGTCGACCAGCTCGAGGCCCGGGACCGCGTGCGCCGCCAGGAACCCCCGCAGCGGCGCCGGCGCGAACGGCCGCGGCACCCGGAGCAGCCAGGAGGTCGCGTGAGGGACTGCACGGGTCACGGGCGGAGCGTGCCGCACGTCACCGACGCCGGCCCCCGCGGGCGGCCGGGCGCACCCCGTGCGGCTGGGAGGATCGGCACATGCAGCGGACCGTCTCCTCCTCCCTGACCGCGGACGTCCTGTCGCCGGTCGACCTCGAGCTGCAGGTCGCGGTCGCCCGCGCCGACGGCCTCGACGTCGACGAGCGGCTCGAGGTGACCCTCGACGGCGCCCCGCTGCAGCCGACGGAGCTCGACGACCCCGGTCCGTCGACCCCCAGCCGCGTCCACGTGCTGCGGTGCGGCCCGGGACGGCTCGAGGTCCGCTACGACGCGCGCGTCACGGGCCGGGCCGCTCCCACGCCCGTCACCGGTCTGGACGCGACGGTCTTCCGGCGGCCGAGCCGCTACGGCGACTCCGACCGCCTCGCCGCGCTCGCGGTCGCCCAGCTCGGCCCCGGGGTGCGCGAGGACGGTGAGGGGGAGGACCCGGCCGTCGTCCGCGACCGGGTCGTGGCCTTCGTGCGTGAGCGCATCGCCTACGTGTCCGGCTCGAGCCGCGGCACCGACTCCGCCGTCGACTCGCTGCTCATGGGCGCAGGCGTCTGCCGCGACCACGCCCACCTCGTGGTCGCCCTGCTACGGGCCCTCGGCGTGCCCGCGCGGCTCGTGTCGGTGTACGCGCCGGGGCTCGCGCCGATGGACTTCCACGCGGTCACCGAGGTGCTCGTGGGCGAGCGCTGGACGCTCGTCGACTCCACCGGACTCGCCCCCCGCCCGGCCATGGTGCGGATCGCGACGGGCCGCGACGCCGCCGACACCGCGTTCCTCACCACCTACGGCGGCGAGCTCCGCCTCACCGGGATGACGGTCCTCGCGGTCGTCGACGGTGACCTGCCGGTGGACCCGACGAGCGACGACGTCTACCTCGGCTGAGGTCCGCGGGCGGGCCCGCCTACCCCAGCACCGGTACCCCGGCGAGCGCGTCGCGGAAGCGCTGCGGCGTGACGTCCTCGTCGACCATGCGGCCGTGCAGGTAGGAGTCGTACGCCGCGAGGTCGAGGTGCCCGTGCCCGCACAGCGCCGTCACGATGACCTTCTCCTCCCCGCTCTCGCGGCACGCGAGCGCCTCGCGGATGCAGCCGGCCAGCGCGTGCGTGGGCTCGGGCGCCGGGACGATGCCCTCCGTCCGCGCGAACTGCACGCCCGCGGCGAAGCACTCCGACTGCGGCGCCGCCACCGCCTCCACCAGCCCGAGCTCGTAGACGTGGCTGAGGAGCGGCGCCATGCCGTGGTAGCGCAGACCGCCTGCGTGGATGGGGTCCGGCACGAAGTCGTGGCCGAGCGTGTGCATCTTCATCAGCGGCGTGAGGCCGGCCGTGTCGCCGAAGTCGTAGGCGTACACGCCGCGGGTGAGCGACGGGCACGAGGCCGGCTCCACGGCGCGGATGACCGGGTCCATCCGGCCGGCGAGCTTCTCGCGCAGGATCGGGAACGCGAGCCCGGCGAAGTTCGACCCGCCGCCGGTGCAGCCCACGACCACGTCGGGGGTCTCCCCGGCGAGCTCCAGCTGCAGCAGCGTCTCCTCGCCGATGACCGTCTGGTGCAGCAGCACGTGGTTGAGCACGCTGCCGAGGGCGTAGCGGACCTCGGGGTCCTGGGCGGCGACCTCGACGGCCTCCGAGATCGCGATGCCGAGCGACCCGGGGTGGTCGGCCTGCCGCTCCCGCACCGCCCGGCCCGCGGCCGTCAACGCGCTCGGGGACCGGTGCACGGTCCCGCCGAAGGTCTCGATCATCGTGCGGCGGTACGGCTTCTGGTCGTAGCTCGCCCCGACCTGCCACACCTCGCACTCCAGGCCGAACAGCGCCGAGGCGAAGGCGAGCGCGGTGCCCCACTGCCCGGCGCCGGTCTCCGTCGTGAGCCGCCGGACGCCGGCCCGGGCGTTGTAGTACGCCTGCGGGACGGCGGTGTTCGGCTTGTGCGACCCGGCGGGGGAGACGCCCTCGTACTTGTAGTAGATCCGCGCCGGGGTGCCGAGCGCCCGCTCGAGGTTGTGCGCCCGGTACAGCGGCGAGGGCCGCCACAGCCGGTAGACGTCGAGGACGGCCTCGGGGATGTCGACGAAGCGCTCGGTCGTCACCTCCTGCTCGATGAGCGCCATCGGGAACAGCGGCGCGAGCGCCTCCGGGCCGATCGGCTCGTGCGTGCCCGGGTGCAGCGGCGGCGGGGGAGGCTCCGGCAGGTCCAGCACGATGTTGTACCAGCGGGTGGGCATCTGCTCCTCGTCGAGCAGGAACTTGTGATGCGGCATGGACGGACCGTAGGTCGCGGGGCCGCCGCGGCGGTAGGGCTCAGGCGGCGGTGCCCTCGAGCCGCTCGTCCACCCGTCGGTCGAGCTCGGCGACGAGTCGCCGGACCTCCGGCTGCCGCAGCGCCGCGAGCACGCGGTCGACCCCGGCGTCGACGTCGCCGCCCGGCTCGAGCCCGCCGTCGCCCCGGTCCCGGTCGAAGCGCTCGCGGGCGTAGTCGACGAGCGCGCCGGACAGCCCGCGGGCACCGCCGACGGCGTCCCGCAGCACCGCCTGCACGAGCCGGAGGTCGAGCTCGTCGAGGACGGCGTCGACCGCGCGCCTCACCGCGCGGGCCTCGCGCCGGAGCCCGGCCGGGTCCGCGTCGTCGGCGAGACCGCCCCGCTGCAGCACACGGTGCGTGGTCCGGGACAGCGCGAGCACGCGGGTGAGGTCCGCCGGCACACCCCGGACCGCCCCGACGAGGCGGACCCACTTGCGGGCGGGCCACAGCAGCACCTTGGCCGGCAGCCCCGCGACGGCCCCCAGCAGGCTGCCGGGACGGTCGACGAGGTCCTCGACGCGCTCGAACGGGTACGTGCGCCCCGACGCCCGCAGCGTGCGGCGGACCGACTCGCGCACGGCCCGGGCCGCGAGCGCGTCGTCGAGGACGGGCAGCGGCACGAACCGCGCGGTCGCGGCGACCAGGCCGCACACCACCCAGTCGCGCAGCAGCGTCGGGGGCACCGACGCGGGCGCGGGCACCTGTTCGCCGGGACGGCTCTCGGTGTCGGGGCCGGCGGCGTAGGGGGGCGTCGTCATGGTCGTGCTGTGCCCTACCCGGGGGCACCGGAAACGGGCGCTCAGCCGGTGGGCGGGGCCACGAGCCGGTACCGGGCGACGAAGGGGCACGAGAACGGGTCGGCGCGCCGCTGCCCCACGCCGTCGAGGTAGCGACGTACCTCGCCGTAGGCGGTGAGCAGCGACGGGGAGGCGTAGGAGATGTCGTGGCGGCGGCAGAAGGCCTCGACGACCGGGCGGGCGAGCCGCAGGTGCGGGCGGGGCATGCTCGGGAACAGGTGGTGCTCGATCTGCAGGTTGAGCCCGCCCATGAGCTCGTCGACGGCGCGCCCGCCCGCGATGTTGCGGCTCGTGAGCACCTGCTTGCGGAGGAAGTCGAGCTCGGCCTCCCGCGGCAGCACCGGCATGCCGATGTGGTTGGGGGCGAAGGCCAGGCCCATGTACAGCCCGAAGAGCCCCAGCTGCACCCCGAGGAACGCGGCGGCCTTGCCCGGTGGCAGCACGACCGCCACGAGGGCGACGTAGCCGCCGAGGCGGAGCACCAGGAACGCGGCCTCCAGCCAGCGGCGCCGGAAGCCGCGGCGACCGAACACGACCCGGAGGCCGTGGGCGTGCAGCGCGAGGCCCTCCAGCAGCATGAGCGGGAACACGAACCAGCCCTGCTTGCGCGCGAGCCACGAGCCGGGTCGGGTGCGCGCGGCCATGGCGGCCGGGGTCATCGCGACGGCCCTCGAGCCCAGGTCGGGGTCCCTGCCCTCGCGGTTGGGGTTGCCGTGGTGGCGGCTGTGCTTGCCGGTCCACCACGAGTGGCTCATGCCGAGCAGCAGGTTGATGAGGACGAGCGCCGTCCAGTCGTTGGCGCGGCCGCCGGTGAACACCTGCCGGTGGGCGGCGTCGTGGCCGAGGAACGCCAGCTGCGTGAGCACGACCGCCACACCGCCGGCCAGCAGCAGCTGCCACCACGTGTCGCCGAGCAGCACGTGAGCGGCGAGCAGGCCCGCTAGCAAGAGGGTGCCCGCGACCATGCGGGTGAGGTACCAGCCGGGACGGCGCCGCAGGAGGCCCATGCCGCGGACCTGTGCCGCCAGCTCGGCGTACAGCGTCTGCCCCGACCCGGCCCGGCCGCGTGGCCCGCGGGTGCGGGCGGCGGAGTGCGGGTCGAGCGCGCCGGGGTCGAGGGGGAGAGCGGTCATCGTGGTCCTCCAGGGGCCGTCGGCACGGGCCCGGGCGCGCTGCTCGTGTCCTCCGACTCTGCGCCTCCTGCGGCGGCGCGTCGCGTTGGTGCGCGCCCGCGTCCGCCGGCGGGGAGGTGCGCCACGGCGCCTGCGCCCGCCGGGGCACACTGGTACCGCTGCGGCGACGTGACCGCCCGCGACCACGCGACCAGCCACGACCCCGGGAGGCCTGCCGTGACGCTGCTCGACCGATCGCGCGCCGGCGAGGGCACCGACGGCGGCCCGGGGACGGCGCGCGGGGCGGTCGACCGGCTGCGCCGCCTGCTGCCCGGCCAGGTCGAGGACTCGGTGCGCGTGCGCGCCGAGTACTCCACCGACGCGTCCAACTACCGCGTCGTGCCGGCCGCGGTGGTGGTCGCGCGCCACGTCGACGACCTGCAGCTGGTCGCGGAGGTGTGCCGCGACGAGCGCGCCCCGCTCACCGTCCGCGGCGGCGGCACGTCGGTGGCGGGCAACGCCGTCGGGCCCGGCGTCGTCGTCGACACCAGCCGTCACCTCACGCGCGTGCTCGAGGTGGACCCCGCCGCCCGCACCGCGGTCGTCGAGCCCGGGGTCGTGCTCGCCCACCTGCAGGAGGCCGCGCGCCCGCACGGGCTCCGCTTCGGTCCCGACCCCTCGACCCACGCCCGCTGCACGCTCGGCGGCATGATCGGCAACAACGCGTGCGGCCCGCACGCCGTCGCCCACGGCCGCACCGCCGACAACGTCGTCGCCCTGGACTGGCTCGACGGCACCGGCCGCCGCTACCGCGCGGGGTCCGGGGACCTGTCGGTGGTGCCCGGGCTCGAGGAGCTCGTGCAGGCCTCGCTCGGCACCATCCGGACCGAGCTCGGCCGCTTCGGTCGGCAGGTGTCGGGCTACTCGCTGGAGCACCTGCTGCCCGAGAACGGCCGCGACCTCGCCAAGGCGCTCGTCGGCACCGAGGGCACGTGCGGCCTGCTGCTCGGCGCTACGGTCCGCCTCGTCGACCTCGCGCCCGCGACCGCGCTCGCGGTGCTCGCCTACCCCGACATGGCGAGCGCGGCGGACGCGGTGCCCGCGCTGCTGCCGCACCGTCCGCTGGCGGTCGAGGGCATCGACGCGCGCCTCGTCGACGTCGTGCGCCATCACCGGGGCGAGGCGGCGGTGCCCACGCTGCCCGCCGGGGGCGGCTGGCTGCTCGTGGAGGTCGGTGGCGCCGACGCCGACGAGGCCTTCGCCGCGGCCCGCCGGCTCGCCGCCGACGCGGGCACCGACGCGGTGCGCGTGGTCCCGCCCGGCCCGGAGGCGACGGCGCTGTGGCGCATCCGCGAGGACGGAGCCGGGCTCGCGGGCCGCACCCCCGCGGGCACGCAGGCGTGGCCCGGCTGGGAGGACGCCGCCGTGCCGCCGGAGCGCCTCGGGGACTACCTGCGCGGCTTCGAGCGCCTCATGGCCGACCACGGCGTCGACGGCCTGCCGTACGGGCACTTCGGCGACGGCTGCGTGCACGTGCGCATCGACCTGCCGCTCGCCGACGACCCGGCCCGCGCCCGCGCGTTCCTCGAGCAGGCCGCCGACCTCGTCGTCGCGCACGGCGGGTCGCTGTCGGGCGAGCACGGCGACGGCCGGGCCCGCAGCGAGCTGCTCGCCCGCATGTACGGCCCCGACGCGCTCCGCCTCTTCGAGGGGTTCAAGGCGCTGCTCGACCCGCTTGACGTCCACAACCCCGGCGTGCTCGTGCGCCCGCGCCCCCTCGACGTCGACCTGCGCCGCCCGCAGGCGCTGCCGACCCCGCGCGCGGGCGGGTTCGCGCTGCTGCACGACTCCGGCGACCTCACCCGGGCCGTCCACCGCTGCGTCGGGGTCGGCAAGTGCCGCGCCGACACGAGCGCCGCGGGCGGCTTCATGTGCCCCTCGTACCTCGCGACGCGCGAGGAGAAGGACTCCACCCGGGGGCGGGCGCGCGTCCTGCAGGAGCTGACGAACGGCACGCTCGTCGACGGGGTCGCCCACCCGGCCGTCGCGGAGTCCCTCGACCTGTGCCTGTCGTGCAAGGCGTGCGCGAGCGACTGCCCCGCCGGCGTCGACATGGCGACGTACAAGTCGGAGTGGCTGCACCGGCGCTACCGCGGCCGGCTGCGCCCCGTCGCGCACTACGCGCTCGGCTGGCTGCCGCGCTGGTCCGCGCTCGTCGCGGCGGTCCCCGGGCTCGCTCTCGTCGTCAACACCGTGCTGCGCGCGGCCCCGCTGCGCCGGCTCGTGCTCCGTCTCGGCGGCATGGACCCGCGCCGGTCCGTGCCGCGCTTCGCGGGCCGCACCCTGCGCGCGCGCTGGGCCGCCGACCGGTCGCCGCGGCCGTGGACGACGCGGTCCCCGGCGCCCGCGGGGCCCGTCCTGCTGTGGGCGGACTCCTTCACCGACGGCTTCTCCCCGGACGTCGGCGAGGCGGCGCGACGCGTGCTGGAGGACGCCGGGCACGAGGTCGTGCTCGCCGGCCCCGGCGCCTGCTGCGGGCTCACGTGGCTGTCGACCGGTCAGCTCGACGGGGCGCGCGAGCGGCTGCGGCGCACCCTCGACGTGCTCGCGCCCCACGTCGACGCGGGCCTGCCCGTGGTCGGTCTCGAGCCCTCGTGCACCGTCGCGCTCATGACCGACCTGCCCGAGCTGCTGCCCGAGGACCCGCGGGCCGCACGCGTGGCGGGCGCGGTCCGCACGCTCGCCCAGGTGCTCGGCGAGCGCGTGCGCGACGGCTGGGCCCCGCCGTCGCTGGCCGGCCTGGACGTCGTGGCCCAGCCGCACTGCCACCAGCACAGCGCCACCGGCTACGGCGCGGACCTCGAGCTGCTGCGCGGCGCCGGCGCCACGGTGCGGGCGCTCGCCGGGTGCTGCGGCCTCGCGGGCAACTGGGGGATGGAGGCCGGGCACCACGACGTCTCGGTCGCGGTCGCCGAGCGCGCCCTGCTGCCCGCGCTGCGCGAGGCGGCCCCCGGCACCGTCCTGCTCGCCGACGGCTTCTCCTGCCGCACGCAGGCCGCGGACCTCGCCGGGGTGCCGGGCCGGCACCTCGCCCAGGTGCTCGCCGACCGGCTGCCGGGCTGACAGGGGGCCTCGGCGGCTCAGGAACCCGGGTGGGTCGGCCGATCATGCCCGGGTGACGGAGGTGACCACGCGCGGCGGGCACGCGGCGGCAGGGGCGTGGTGCCGCCTGCTCGCGTGGGCCGGGGTGGTCCTGACGGTGCTCGCCGCGCTCGTCGCGCTCCTGCTCGGACCGCTCGCCCGCGACGTCCTGCTGCACGTCGTCGTCGGGCTCGTGTGCACGACGGGCGGGGCGTGGCTGCTCGCGCGCGCCCGCCCGCTGGCCGCGCCGGAACGCCGTGCCACCGCGGGCCTGCTCGGCGCCGCGTTCGTGGTCTACGGCGCGGGCATGCTGGTGAACGCGACCCAGCCGGGCGTCGCGCACCCCGAGGCGCCGGGCGACCTGCTCGCGCTCGCCGTGACCCCGCTCGTGCTCGTCGCCTTCGCCACCGCGCCCTCCTCGTCACGGGCGGCGCTGCCCGTCACCCGCCTGCTGCTCGACGCGGTGCTGCTCGCCACGGTCGCGACGCTCACCGTGTGGGAGCTGCTGCTGCCCGAGGGGCGCGACCGCGGGCCCGACCGCTACCTGCTGCTCGCCACCCTCCTCGGCCTGGCGGCGGCCGTGGCGGTGCCCTCCCTCGCGGCGGTCCGGGAACGCGGTCGGCGCCTGCCCGTGCTCGCCCTCCTGGTCGTGGCCTTCGTGGTCCCCGACGGGGCGGTGTCCCTCGGGGCGCTCGGCTTCGTGGTGCCGGCGTGGCTGGAGCAGGCGGCCGTGCTGTGGCAGGTGCTCGTGCTCGTCCCGCTCGTGGTCGCGGCCGGCCGCTGGGTGCTGCTGCCCCCGCCCCGGCGCGACGTCGTCCCCGACGGCGACGACGACGAGGGCGGGTCGGCGACGCTCGCGACCGCCGTCTCCGGCGGCCTGCTCGTCGCCGTCCTCGTCGGCGGCGGCATACAGATGCTCGACCCCGTCGCGCTCGGGCTGTCCGTCGCGGTCGTCGTGCTCGTGCTCGGCCGCGAGGTGCTCCTGCTCTCGGTGCTGCGCCGGCTCGTGCGGCGCCTGACGCGCCAGGCCCTCGTGGACCCGCTCACCGGGCTGCCGAACGCCCAGGCGCTCGCGGCGCAGTCGACCCGCCGTGTCGCGGCGGTCGTCGCGGTGGACATCGCCGGCCTCGACGCCGTCAACCAGGTGCTCGGTCGTGCCGGCGGCGACGCCCTCGTGAGGCGCGTCGGGGCGCTGGTCGAGGCGCAGGCGCCGCAGGGCGCGACGTGCTTCCGGGCCGGCGGCGACGAGTTCCTCCTCGTGCTCACCGCGACGGACGAGGGAGGTGGCGCCCTCGAGCCCGCGCTCGCCGCCGCGGAGCGGCTGCAGGAGGACGCGCGCCGCGGCACCACCGGCGACGACGCCGGGGGCGGGGGACGGCCCGAGGACGGCGTCCGGCTGCACGTCGGCGTCGCCGCCGCCGCCGCGGGTGACGCCGCCCCGCTCGCGGTCGTCGTGGAGGACGCCCTGCAGGCGCTCCGCACGGCCCAGGAGCAGCGCACCAACCGTCCGGTCCTGCACGACGACGCCCAGCGCGAGCAGGTGGCGCGCGACCTCGCGGTGCAGCGCCGGCTCGCGGGCGCCCTCGCCCGGGGTGACGTGACGGTGCACCTGCAGCCGATCGTCGACCTCCGCAGCGGCGAGGTCGTCGCGGCGGAGGCCCTCGCGCGCTGGCACGACGAGGAGCTCGGCCACGTGCCGCCACCGGAGTTCGTCGCCGCCGCCGAACGCACCGGGCTCATCGACGACCTCGGTGAGCACGTCCTGCGCACCGCGGTGGCGGACGCGGACGCGGCGGGCCTGCTCGCGGCCGGCCTGCGGCTCACCGTCAACGTCTCCCCGCTGCAGCTGCGCCACCGCCGCCTGCTCGACGTCGTCCGCGACACCGTGGCCGCGCACGGCGTCGGTCCCGGACGGCTGGCGCTGGAGGTGACGGAGTCGGTGCTGCTCGACGACGACGGGCCCGCCCTGTGGCACCTGCACCAGCTCGTGGGCATGGGGGTCGACGTCGTCATCGACGACTTCGGCGCCGGCCACGCCTCGCTCGGCTACCTCCGCCGGGTGCCCGCCGCGACGCTCAAGCTCGACCGCGGCCTCGTCACGTCGGCGGCCGTCGACGTGCGGGCCCGCGCGGTGCTGCTCGCCGGGCTGGAGCTGTGCCGCACCCTCGGCCTCACCAGCGTCGTCGAGGGCGTGGAGACCCAGCAGGTGGCGGCCGAGATGGCCGGACTCGGCGCGGACCTCGGCCAGGGGTGGCTGTGGTCGCGCGCCGTGCCCGCCGCCGAGCTCGCCGCCGCGCTTGGCGCGTCGGGCCGGCTCAGTGCTCGGGTCGGGAGCTGACGGCCTCACCACGGACGTCGAGGTGCCGGTCGCCCGGCACGGCGTCGCTCTCCTCCGCGGTCTCCGACCCGTCGCCGTCCGGGTCGGACCCGCGCGGGCCGTCCCGCTCGACGTCGGTCGACATCGACGTCTGCTCCGTGCCCGTGCGTCCCGGCACGTCCGCGAGGCCGACCTGGTCGCCCGCGTCCCCGCCCGAGGCGGCGTCCTCCGCCGGTGCGGGCGGGCGCTGCGCGAGCGCCCGCCGGGCGATGATCTGCTGCTGCGTGACGGCGCGCTCGGACCGGCCGCGCCCGACGAAGGTGATGGTCCACTTCAGCAGCGTCGTCACCCGGTTCTTGAAGCCGACGAGGTAGAGCAGGTGGACGGCGAGCCACAGCAGCCAGGCGACGAAGCCCGAGAACTTGCGGCCGCTCACGTCCGCGACGGCGGAGAACCGGGCGATCGTCGCCATCGAGCCCTTGTCCTTGTACCGGAACGGCTCACCCGTCTCCTCCCCGGCCAGCGAACGGCGGATCTCCCGGGCGGCGTGCTGGCCGCCCTGGATGGCGACCTGCGCGACACCAGGAAGGCCCTCCAGCGCCATCATGTCGCCGACCACGTGGACCTCCGGGTGCCCCGGCAGGGTGAGGTCGGGCTGCACCTTGACCCGCCCGGCGCGGTCGAGCTCCGCACCGGACTGCTCGGCCAGCAGCGCGCCCAGTGCGCTGCCCTGGACCCCGGCGGCCCACACCTTGCAGCGGGCGTCGATGCGGCGCACGGTGCCGTCGGGGTCCTTGACCTGCAGCCCGGAGCGGTCGACGTCGACGACCATCGAGCCGAGCTGCACCTCGACGCCCATCTTCTCCAGCTGCCGGTGCGCGGCCTCGCCGAGCTTCTCGTCGAAGCCCGGGAGCACGCGGGGGGCGGCGTCGAGCAGCACGACCCTCGCGCTCGTGGGGTCGATGCGGCGGAAGTCGCTGCGCAGCGTCTGCCGGGACAGCTCCGCGATCTGCCCCGCCATCTCGACCCCCGTCGGGCCGGCGCCCACGACGACGAAGGTGAGCAGCCCCTGGCTCTCGCGCTCGTCCCACGCGAGCTCGGCGAGCTCGAAGGCGCCGAAGATGCGACCGCGCAGCTCCAGCGCGTCGTCGATCGACTTCATGCCGGGCGCGAACACCGCGAACTGGTCGTTGCCGAAGTACGACTGCCCGGCCCCGGCCGCCACGACGAGGTGGTCGTACGTCGTCACGGTCTCGGTGTCCACGACGCGGGAGCGCACGCAGCGGTTCTCCAGGTCGATGCCCGTCACCTCGCCGAGCAGCACCGTGGCGTTGCGCTGGCCGTTCAGGACCTCGCGGGTCGAGGGGGCGATGTCGCCCTCGGACAGGATGCCCGTGGCCACCTGGTACAGCAGCGGCTGGAAGAGGTGGTGCGTCGTGCGCGAGACGAGCGTGACGTCGACGTCGGCCGTGCGCAGCGAGCGCGTCGCGAACAGGCCGCCGAAGCCGGAGCCGACGACGACGACGTGCGGTCGCCCGGTCGTCCGCCGGTGCGAGCCGTCGCGCGAGTCGACGCGGGTGGCGACCGGGCCGGTGACGAGGCTCGGCTCGTGCGGGCTGGTGTCGGGCACCCCGGCCCCGTCGTCGGTCGCCTCCGGCGCGCCGGCGCCGCCCGCGTCCCCGGTGCCGCGGCCGGCCCGCCGCGGGCCCGCCCCGTGCCGCTCGCGGTGCTCCGGGTGCGGGTCCGGGCTGCCGGGTCCGGGCGGGCCCTGGGTGTGGAAGTGCGTCATGGTCCCCTCCGCCGGTGCGGCTGCGTCCACGGTCCCCGCCAGCGTCCCAGCCGTCGCCGCCGACGGCGAGACGACGCGGTCCGGGCGGCGGTGGGCCGTGGCAGCCTGACGCCGTGACGAGGGTCCCCCACCCGCCGCCGGTCGCCGACCGGCGCCTCCCGCTCGACCTCGCGGTGTACGGCACGCTGCGCCGGGGCTGCCGCAACGCGCACCTGCTCGCCGGCGCCGAGCCGCTCCTCGACGGCGTCGTCCACGGCGCCCTGCACGAGGTGGCCGTGCCGCTCGGCCGCGACTTCCGCTACCCGCTGCTCGTCGTGGGCGGCCCGGGGGCCGCCGCGGCCGGCCTCGTCCGCGTCGAGGTCCACCGGGTGCACGACGAGCCCACGCTCGTCGCGCTCGACGCCCTCGAGGCCTACGACCCGGCCTCGCCCGCGACGAGCGAGTACGTGCGGGTGCGCGTGCCGCTGCTCGACGCGACCGGGGGCGCGACCCCGCACGAGGTGCAGGTGTACGCCTACGCCGGGCACGTCGACGGGCTCGGCGAGGTGCTGCCCGGCGGCGACTGGTGCGCCCACGCCGGGTCGGCGGCGTGAGGGCGCACCCACCCCGCGGTGCCGCGGCGGGGTGCCCCAGCCGGTGGGCACCCGCTGAGCGCCCGGGCCCGCTCGGGTAGGAATACGGTCATGAGCGCACGCGCGGACGTCGGAGTCATCGGTCTGGCCGTCATGGGCCGCAACCTCGCGCGCAACCTCGCGCGCCACGGCCACACGGTGGCCCTGTACAACCGCAGCCCGGAGAAGACCCGCTCGCTCGTGGCGGAGCACGGCGACGAGGGCACGTTCGTGCCGAGCGAGTCGCTGGAGGACTTCGTCGCCTCGCTGCGCACCCCGCGCGCGGTCGTCGTCATGGTGCAGGCGGGCGCGGGCACCGACGCCGTGGTCGACGCCGTCGCCGACCTGCTCGAGCCGGGCGACATGGTCGTCGACGGCGGCAACGCGCTGTTCGGCGACACGATCCGCCGCACCGAGGCGCTCGCGGCCCGCGACCTGCACTTCGTCGGCGCGGGCATCTCCGGGGGCGAGGAGGGCGCGCTCAACGGCCCCTCGATCATGGTCGGCGGCTCCGACACCGCCTACGAGACGCTCGGGCCGCTCGTGGAGAGCATCGCCGCGGTCGTCGACGGCACGCCGTGCGCGGCCCACCTCGGCACCGACGGCGCGGGCCACTTCGTCAAGATGGTCCACAACGGCATCGAGTACGCCGACATGCAGCTCATCGGCGAGGCGTACGACCTGCTGCGCCACGTCGCGCGGCTGTCGCCCGCGGAGATCGCCGACGTGTTCCGCGAGTGGAACACCGGCGAGCTCGACTCCTTCCTCATCGAGATCACCGCCGAGGTGCTCGCCCACGTCGACGGCGCCACCGGACAGCCGTTCGTCGACGTCGTCGTCGACGAGGCGGGCATGAAGGGCACCGGCACGTGGACGGTGCAGACCGCGCTGTCGCTCGGCACCCCCGTGAGCGGCATCGCCGAGGCCGTCTTCGCGCGGGCGCTGTCGAGCCACCGCGAGACCCGCGACGCCGTGCAGCAGGCCTTCGGCACCGCCGACGGCTCCGCGGTGCCCGCCCCGGACGACGTGCCCGCCTTCGTCGAGGCCGTCCGCCGGGCCCTGTACGCCTCGAAGATCGTGAGCTACGCGCAGGGCTTCGACATGCTGTCCGCGGGGGCCGCCGAGCACGACTGGCACCTCGACATGGGCACGATCGCCACCATCTGGCGCGGCGGCTGCATCATCCGGGCGCGCTTCCTCGACCGCATCACCGAGGCGTACCGTGAGCACCCCGACCTCGTCAGCCTGCTCGCCGCGCCCGCCTTCCGGGAGGCGCTGGAGGGTGCCGGCGAGGCGTGGCGCGAGGTCGTCGCGACGGCCGTGCGCGCCGGCGTCCCCGTGCCGGGCTTCTCCGCGGCGCTCGCGGCCTTCGACGGCAACCGCCGCGAGCGGCTGCCCGCCGCGCTCGTGCAGGGTCAGCGCGACCTGTTCGGCGCGCACACCTACCGGCGCGTGGACGGCGAGGGCCGCTTCCACGTCATGTGGGGCGAGGACCGCCGGGAGGTGCCGGCCTGACATGGCCCGCAACCTGCGCCCCGAGCAGCGCGAGGCCCGCCTGGAGGCGATCCGCCGCCAGAACGCGGCCGACGCGCGCCGGGCGCGGCTGCTCACGACCGTCGCGGTCGGGCTCGTCGTGCTCCTCGCCGTCGGCGTCGGCCTCGCGGTGTGGCTCTCCGCCCGCGACGGCGGCGGCGGCGACTCCGCCGGCGGCCCGGACCTCGTCCTGCCGGCGGGCACGACGCCCACCGACCCGGAGGAGCCGCTGAGCGGCGGGTTCCTCGTCGGCGAGGCGGGCGACGTCCGCGTCGTCGTGTTCGAGGACTACCAGTGCCCGGCGTGCCGGGCCTTCGAGGCCGAGGCCGGGGAGTACCTCGCGGGGCTCGCGGCCGGCGACGAGGTCTCCCTCGTCCGGCGCCCCGTCAGCATCCTCGACCGCGTGGGCGACGGGTACTCCACCCGCGCCGCCGCCGCGGCCGCGTGCGTGGGCGAGGCCGACCCGGACGCCCTCGAGCGGTGGGGGGCCCGCCTGTTCGCCGAGCAGCCGGCCGAGGGCGGCAGCGGCCTGCCCGACGAGCGCCTCGTCGAGGTCGCCGCCGAGGAGGGCGTCGACGTCGCCGCGTGCGTCGAGGAGGGCCGCTACCTGCCGTGGGCGGAGGCGACGACGGAGCAGGCCGCCGAGGAGCTCGGCCGCCTCGCGACGCCCACCGTCGTCGTGGCCGGCGAGGTCGTGACCGGCGCGCAGGGCGGCTACCCGTCGCTGCCGGAGCTGCGCGACGCGGTCGACGCCGCGGTCGACGCCGCCGGCGGGGCGACCGACGGGACGAGCGGGACGGAGGGCTGAGATGGCCACCGAGGGCTTCACCGGTCCGCCGGTCGGACCCGGCCGCGACGTCGCGGTCGTCGGCGGGCGGGTCGTCCCCGTCGACGGCGAGGTGCTCGAGCGGGGCACCGTCCTGGTCCGCGACGGGCGGGTCGTCGCGGTCGGGCGCGTCGACGACGTCCCCGTGCCGGACGGCGTCCCCGTGCACGACGCGGCCGGCCGCTGGGTGCTGCCCGGGTTCGTCGAGGCCCACGGCCACCTGGGGGTGCTCGAGGACGGCGAGGACTGGCCCGGGCGCGACCACAACGAGACGACCGAGGCCAACACGGCGCGGCTGCGCGCGCTCGACGCCGTCAACCCCGCCGACGTCGCCTTCGTCGACGCGCTCGGCGGCGGCGTGACGACCGTCGTCGTCAAGCCCGGCTCCGCCAACGTCGTCGGCGGCCGGACGGCCGCGCTCAAGACGTGGGGCCGCACCGCGGACGAGATGTGCCTCAAGGAGCCGGCGAGCATCAAGAGCGCGCTGGGGGAGAACCCCAAGCGGGTGCACGGCGACCGCGGGCGGCTGCCCACCACCCGCATGGGTGTGGCGGCCGTGCTGCGCGACGCGGTCGCGACGGCGCGCTACCACCGCCTGCAGCAGCTGCAGGCGCAGGAGAAGGGCGAGATCGGGCCGCCGCCGGACCCCACGAGCGAGACGCTGCTGCTCGCGCTGGACGGCGAGGTCCCGTGGTCGCAGCACGCGCACCGCCGCGACGACATCGCGACGGCCGTCCGGCTCGCGCGCGAGCTCGGCTACCGCCTCGTCCTCAACCACGCGACCGAGGGCCACCTGCTCGCCGAGGAGCTCGCCGCGGCCGGCGTGCCGTGCGTGGTCGGCCCGACGCTCGGCTCCCGCGGCAAGGTCGAGCTGCGCCACCGCACGCTGCGCACGCCCGCCCTGCTGGCCGCCGCGGGCGTCGAGGTGGCGCTCACCACCGACCACCCCGTCGTGCCCATCGCGTTCCTCGTCCACCAGGCGACGTTCGCGGTCAAGGAGGGCCTGGACCGCGACCTCGCGCTCCGGGCCATCACGGTCAACCCGGCGCGGTTCATGGGCCTGGACGACCGGGTCGGCGCCCTGCGCCCCGGCCTGGACGGCGACGTGGTCGTGTGGGACGGCGACCCGCTCGACGTCATGAGCCGCGCCCTCACCACCTACGTGCAGGGGCGGCGCGTGTACGACTTCGACGCGACCCGGCTGGTGGGCCGGGCCGCGGACCCGTGGGGCTGACGCCGCCGGCTGCTCGACCGGCGCCGTCGGGGCCGCCCGGGCCGCCCGCGCTGGTCGCGACCGCGGCGGGCGGAGCGCTCGGCGGCCTCGCGCGCGTGGCGACGGAGGTGGCGTCCTCCGTGCAGCCCGGCCTGCCGCACTGGGCGGCGCTCGTCGCGGTCAACGTGCTGGGCAGCCTGCTCGTCGGCTGGGCCACCGCGCGCGGCGGCCGCTGGGGCCGGCCGTGGGTGACCGTCGGCGTGCTCGGCGGGTTCACCTCGTTCTCCGGCTGGGTGCTCGACGTGCTGCGGCTCGCCGAGCCCGCACCCGTCCTCGCGCTCGCGCTGCTCGTGACGGTCCCCGTCGCGACGGTCGCGGCGTGCCTCGCGGGCCTCGCCCTGGGCGGGCGCCGGTGAGCGCGGCCGGCGCCGCCGTGCTCGCCCAGACGGTGTGCCTCGTGCTCGGCGCGGGGGCCGGCGCCGCGCTGCGGGCCGCGGTCCTCGCGCGCGTGTCCGCCGCCTCCCCGCCCGTCCGGCGTGCCGGGACCGCGTGGGTCAACGTGCCGGCGTCGTTCGCGGCCGCCGTCGTGCTGTCGTGGCTCGTCGCCTCGGGGCGGGCGGAGCCGCTCGCCGTGGGCGGCGCGGACGTGGCGGGCCTGGCCGCGGCCCTCGCGCTCGGGGTGTGCGGCGGGCTGTCGACGTGGTCCTCGCTCGCGCTCGAGCTCGCCGGCGCGGTGCGCTCCGGCGACCGGTCGAGGCTGCTCGTGCCCGCGCTGGGCGTGCTGGCCGGTGTGGCGGCGGGGGTGGCCGGCACCGGGGTCGTCGTCACCGTCGCGCTGCTGTGGCCGTGACGGGTGGCGCCCCGCGACCGGGCCGTGCCGCGGGTGCCGCGGGTGCCGCGGGCCGGTGCGGCCTCAGGAGTCGCCGGGCAGCCGCCAGTCGACCGGCTCGGCCCCCTGGGCGCGCAGCGCCTCGTCGACGCGGCTGAACGGGCGGGAGCCGAGGAAGCCCCGCGCGGCGGACATCGGGCTCGGGTGGGCGCTCTCGACCAGCGGCGTCCCCGGCAGCAGCGGGGCGAGCACGCGGGCGTCGCTGCCCCACAGGACCGCGACGAGCGGTCCGCCGCGCGCGGCGAGGGCGCGGATGGCCGCCTCCGTCACCCGCTCCCAGCCGCGGCCGCGGTGCGAGCCCGGCGCTCCGGGGGACACCGTGAGGACGCGGTTCAGCAGCAGCACGCCCTGCTCGGCCCACGGCGTCAGGTCGCCGGAGGCCGGCGGCGGGAGGCCCAGGTCGCTGTGCCGCTCACGGAAGACGTTGGCCAGGCTGCGGGGCACCGGGCGCACGTCCGGGGCTACCGAGAACGACAGCCCGACGGCGTGGCCCGGAGTCGGGTACGGGTCCTGCCCGACGACGAGGACCCGCACGGAGTCCAGCGGCGCCTCGAGGGCGCGCAGCACGCGCGGGGCGGCCGGCAGGTAGCCGCGGCCGGCCGCCTCCTCCGCGTCGAGGAAGCGCCCGAGCCGGTCGAGGGTCTCCTCGTGGGGCACGAGCGCGTCGAGCCACGAGGGGTGGACGAGGTCGCGCAGGGGTCCCGTCGGCACCCGCGCATCCTGCCGGACGCCGCCGTCGGCGGCCCGGCGTGCGCCACACCCCCGGCGCCCGCAGCATGGCCGGGTGCCCGACCACCGCGAGACCCCCGAGCGCCGCGCCCGGACGGCAGGGAGCGCGGGGGTGGGCGAGGCGCTCGCGCGGCTGCGCCGCGGGCTCGCGGTCGCGCTCGGCGCGTGGGGCGGCGCCTCGGTGGTGGCCGGTGCCGGGCTCGCCGTGCTCGACCGGCTCGGCCGAGGCGGCGGCGCGCTGCGCGGCGCGGCACGGCAGAGCGCGGCGTGGGGCGCCGTCGACGTCGTCGTGGCCCTGCTCGCCGCGCGCGACGCCCGCCGCGCGCGCGGGGACCGCAGCCCCGCGGGCGAGCGGCGGGACGCGGAACGGCTGCGCCGGGTGCTGCTGGTGAACGCCGGCCTCGACGTCGGCTACGTCGCGGCCGGTCTGGCCCTGCTGCGGCGGCGCCGGCTCCGCGGGTCCGACGTGACGGGGGACGGCGCCGCTGTCGTCGTGCAGGGCGCCGCCCTGCTGGTCGTGGACGTCGCCGCCGCCCGCCGGCTCGGGCGGGCGCTGCGGCGCGCGCGAACCACAGCCGTGTAACTCGGTTGCTACGCTCGCCGCGTGGCCGCCCCGTCGAACGACCCGCGCCGTGCCGCGGCGCCGGCGCCCGACGTGGAGGTCCTCGCCCTCGAGCTCGGGGCGGTCGACGCCGAGGTGGGCGCCGACGAGGGCCACGACCGGCTCCCGGACACCGCGGGCGCGACGGGGGTCCCGCCCGGGCTGAGCGCCCGCGAGGTCGACGTGCTCGCCTTCGAGCGGCAGTGGTGGACGCAGCCCGGGTCCAAGGAGCAGGCCGTCCGGGAGCGCTTCGGCGTGGGGCCCACCCGCTACTACCAGGTCCTCAACGCGCTGCTCGACCGCGAGGCCGCGCTCCGGCACGACCCGATGCTCGTCAAGCGGCTGCGGCGGGCGCGCGCGCAGCGCCGCCGCACCCGCACGGCGCGCCGGCTCGGCATCGAGCCCTGAGGTCGCGCGGCGCCACGGCCGCCGCCCGGTAGCCTCCGCAGCGATGGACGACCTCGCCGTGCCCCAGCACCACCGCTCGGGCGCGCACCGCGCGCGCCGGCACCCCCTGCTCACCGTCCTCGCCTCGCTCGCGGCCGTCGCCGTCTTCTCCGGCGTCCTGCTGTGGGCGCTGCTCACCTTCGACGTGCTCGGGGCCGGCGAGCGCCTCGGCGACGGGCTGGCGTCGCCCTCGGGGTCGGCGAGCACGTCCGCGGAGGCGACCGCTCCGGCCGCCGCGCCGACGGACGCCGCCGAGCCGTCCGCGGGAGCCTCCGCCGTGCCGACGGGCGAACCGACGGACGCCGGCTCCGGCGCGTCGTCGGGCGAGGCGCCGACGTCGACCGGGGCCACGGACGCCGCGTCGGAGGCGGGTGCGGCGGAGGTCGACCGCACCGTCGGCGTCGACGTCCTCAACTCCACGCAGACGACCGGGCTGGCCGCCGGCGCCGCGGGCGACCTCGAGACCGTCGGCTGGACCATCGGCGACGTGGGCAACTACCGGGCCGGCGAGGTGCCGACCACCGTGCTCTACCCCGCCCCGGACCTCGCCGCGACCGCGGAGGCGCTCGCCGACGACCTGGGTGTCGGCGTCGTCGAGCTGTCCTCCGACGTCGAGGTCGTCACGGTCGTCCTGGGGACTGACTTCGCCGACCTCGCCGGCTGAGCAGGCGCCGCGGCGGCCGCCACTGGTAGCCGCCGTCCGCGAGCCCGGCCGCGACCTCGAAGCCGTTGCCCGAGTGCACGTCGCCGTGGCGCAGCAGCGACCACAACGACGCGGCGGCGTAGGCGGGCAGGAAGCCGAGCGGCCCGCGCCACGCGGCCCACTGCCCCGCGTGCCGGGCCTCGTGGTCCAGCAGTGTGGGCCGGCGCGCGAGCAGGTCGGCGACGTCCTCGACGCCCTCGACGCGTCGGACGAGCACGACGTCGCCCAGGCACATCGCGGCCGCCCGGGTCAGCGGGAACGCCCTCGGGTGGTGCAGCGCGACGAGCAGGCCGTGCGGTCCCGGCCGCAGCGCGAGGCCGCGGCGCCGTGCGGCCCACGCGCCGAGCGAGGTCGCGCCGGAGCGGGCGTTGGCGCGGCGCCGCCGGAGCACGGTCGCGTCGGCGACGGCGTCGGGCTGTCCGGCATGCGGGCGGGGCACGGCTCCATCGTTGCCCCTCCTGCCCTGCCAGGCACTACGCTGGCCGCGGTTGAGCACGACGGCCCGCACGGGGCTCGAGGGATGAGGCACCGCTTCAGGGGCTGAAGACCGTTCGCGTGAGACCCGGCGTCCCGGTCCCGGGTCGCCGACGACCCGGGGAACTCCCGGGGCCGCGCAGCGGCACCATCAGCAACAGGAGCACCATGGCACAGGGCACGGTCAAGTGGTTCAACGCCGAGAAGGGCTTCGGCTTCATCACGGTCGACGGTGGCGGGGCTGACGTCTTCGTCCACTGGTCGGCGATCCAGGCGCAGGGCTACAAGTCCCTCGACGAGGGCCAGCGCGTGGAGTTCGAGGTGGGCCAGGGCCAGAAGGGCCCGCAGGCGGAGTCCGTCCGCCCCCTCTGAGGCGTGGGCCGGCGTGACGCCGGCCGCCGCTCTCCGCACGAACGCGAGGGGCGCCACCCGTGTCGGGTGGCGCCCCTCGTCGTGCTACGGGGTGGGTCCGCTCAGGAGGCGGGGTCCTTGGAGAGCGCCTCGGTGCCCTCGACGACGGAGCCGCTGTCCTCCAGGGCGTCCTCGAGCGAGCCGTCGAGCAGCTCCACGAGCGCCTCGCAGAACACCGGCAGGTCGTCGGGGTTGCGGCTGGTGACGAGCGGTCCGGCGCCCGCGCGGTCGACGACGAGCTCGGAGTCGACCCAGTCGCCTCCCGCGTTCGTGATGTCGGTGCGCAGGCTCGGCCACGACGTGAGGCGCCGCCCGACGAGCTGCTGGGTCTCCACCAGGGTCCACGGGGCGTGGCAGATGGCGGCGACGGGGGTGCCTGCCTCCATGGCGGCGCGCACGAACCGGACGGCGTCCTCGTCGGTGCGCAGCGCGTCCGGGTTGGCCACACCGCCCGGCAGGACGACGGCGGCGAAGTCGCCGACGTCGGCCTGCGACACCTGCTGGTCCACCGGGAACGTGTCGGCCTTGTCGAGGTGGTCGAACGCCTGCACCTCGCCGTCGGTGGTGCTCAGGAGCACCGGCTCGTGGCCGGCGTCGCGCACCGCCTGCCACGGCTGCGTCAGCTCGACCTGCTCGATGCCCTCGTGGGCGACGAGGAACGCGACCCGGCTCACGCGGCGACCTGCTGGGTGGCCGGGGCAGCGGCGCCCTCGCGCACGGCGGGCACGCGGACGGTGGCCGGACGCGCGTCGACGCTCCGGCGGACGGGGGAGCGGTGCCGGGCCGGCTGCTTGAGCAGCTGGTCCTCGACGCGGTCCATGCCGAGCACGAGACCGAGCGCGGCGAGGGGGACGACGAGGAGTGCGAGCAGGATCATCATGACGAGAGGAGCTCCGGGTGCGAGGTGGGCGGACGGATCTTCGGTGCTGCGGGTGCTGGGGTGCTGCGGGTGCTGCGCTGGAGCGACTGCGGGGTCAGACGCGTGAGGACCGGCCTCGGCCCAGGAGGATGCCCACCAGGCCGATGACGAGGACGATCACGCCGATCCAGATGAGGAACTCGGCCACGCCGGAGAACCCGACGATGGCGAGGATCACTCCGACGACGATGAGGATCAGCCAGAGAGGCATGTCGGTTCCTTCCGTGGGGTGAGCGGGGGGTCGTCCGCTGCAGGTGGCGTACCCCCGCCCCGGCCCGGCGAAACGTCACGAGCAGGTCACGGAACGACTGCCACCGGGACGGCGCAGGAGCCCTCCGCAGCGGGCGGGGTTTGCACTCGCACCCGTCGAGTGCCAATAATGCGACTGGCACTCTCATGCCGGGAGTGACAGAAGACCACGGGGCGAGCAGCCCCGCGGACCGGCAGGCGAGGGCAGGGTCCGACCGGGACGTGACCGGCGGGGCGTGCCCGTCCGTCGCGGGCGTCGTCCGGTCCGAGCCACCCACCGTGTGCGGAGGGACCACCACCAGATGGCCAAGATCATCGCTTTCGACGAGGAGGCCCGGCGCGGTCTCGAGCGGGGTATGAACACCCTCGCCGACGCCGTCAAGGTCACCCTCGGCCCCAAGGGCCGCAACGTCGTCCTCGAGAAGAAGTGGGGCGCACCCACGATCACGAACGACGGCGTCTCCATCGCCAAGGAGATCGAGCTCGACGACCCGTACGAGAAGATCGGCGCGGAGCTCGTCAAGGAGGTCGCCAAGAAGACCGACGACGTGGCCGGCGACGGCACGACGACGGCGACCGTCCTCGCCCAGGCGCTCGTCCGCGAGGGCCTGCGCAACGTCGCGGCCGGCGCCAACCCGATGGCGCTCAAGCGTGGCATCGAGAAGGCCACCGCGGCCGTGTCCGACCAGCTCCTCAGCATGGCCAAGGACGTCGAGACGAAGGAGCAGATCGCCTCCACCGCCTCGATCTCGGCCGCCGACACCCAGATCGGCGAGATGATCGCCGAGGCCATGGACAAGGTCGGCAAGGAGGGCGTCATCACGGTCGAGGAGTCGCAGACCTTCGGCCTGGAGCTCGAGCTCACCGAGGGCATGCGCTTCGACAAGGGCTACATCTCGCCCTACTTCGCGACCGACACCGAGCGCATGGAGGCCGTGCTCGAGGACCCCTACGTCCTCGTGGTCAACTCCAAGATCTCGACGGTCAAGGACCTGCTCCCGCTGCTGGAGAAGGTCATGCAGTCCGGCAAGCCGCTCTTCGTGATCTCCGAGGACGTCGAGGGCGAGGCGCTCGCCACGCTCGTCGTCAACAAGATCCGCGGCACGTTCAAGTCCGCCGCCGTCAAGGCCCCGGGCTTCGGCGACCGGCGCAAGGCCATGCTGCAGGACATCGCGATCCTCACCGGCGGCCAGGTCATCTCCGAGGAGGTCGGCCTCAAGCTGGAGAACGCGACGCTGGACCTGCTGGGCCGTGCGCGCAAGGTCGTCGTCACCAAGGACGAGACCACGATCGTCGAGGGCGCCGGCGAGTCCGACGCCATCGCCGGGCGGGTCAACCAGATCCGCACGGAGATCGAGAACAGCGACTCCGACTACGACCGCGAGAAGCTCCAGGAGCGCCTCGCCAAGCTCGCCGGCGGCGTGGCCGTCATCAAGGCGGGCGCGGCCACCGAGGTCGAGCTCAAGGAGCGCAAGCACCGCATCGAGGACGCCGTCCGCAACGCGAAGGCGGCCGTCGAGGAGGGCATCGTCCCCGGCGGCGGCGTCGCGCTCGTCAACGCGCTGCCCGCGCTCGACGGGCTCGACCTGAGCGGCGACGAGGCGACCGGGGCGAACATCGTCCGCGTCGCGCTCGAGGCCCCGCTCAAGCAGATCGCGGTCAACGCCGGCCTCGAGGGCGGCGTCGTGGCGGAGAAGGTCAAGAACCTGTCCGCGGGCCACGGCCTCAACGCGGCCACGGGCGAGTACGTCGACATGGTCGCCACGGGCATCGTGGAGCCGGCCAAGGTGACGCGCTCCGCCCTGCAGAACGCGGCCAGCATCGCGGCGCTGTTCCTCACCACCGAGGCGGTCGTCGCCGACAAGCCGGAGAAGGCCCCCGCGGCCGCCGGCGCCGGCGACGGCGGCATGGGCGGCATGGACTTCTGATCCGGCCGCACCACCTCGCACCACCAGCGGGCGACCGCTGACGGAGGCCCCCGGGTTCGCCCGGGGGCCTTCGTCGTCGGGCGCCCGCCGCGCGCACCGGGTGCCGCCCGGTCGCCCCAGCGTGCGTGTCCCGCCGTCGTGCCCCCGGCGGGCCGCTGTGATCGGATTGCCCCATGAGCGACCAGCCGGAGGAGCCCTACGCGGGCCAGGACCTCGCCGACCCGGACGCACCGCTCGCCACGTCCGGTGCCTCGGCGCCGCACGGCGGCGGGCAGGCGCACGGCGCCCGCGACGCACCCCACCCGCACGGCCCGGAGCACGCCGACCCCGTGCTCGACGAGGTCGAGGCGCACGCCGACCCGGCCGTCGTCGCCCTCGTCCACGAGGTACGGGACCGCTTCGGCGCCCGGGGGCTCCGCGACGCCATCACGCTCGCGGGCTACGAGCTCGACATCGCGGAACGCGCGGCCGCGGAGCTCGCCGCGCTGGGCGACGACTCGGAGCCGGCCACGGGCCCGGCCTGAGCGCAGGAGGGCGTCCGACGCGGCTGCGGGCGGCCGGTCCCTGACGACCGGCCGCCCGCAGCGGTGGAGGCAGGGGTCAGAAGTCCCAGAAGGACGCGTCCGCGCTGCCGACGACGAGGCCGGCGTTGGCCGCGTCCCCGGTGAGGACCGTCGCGGACGTGGCATTGAGGGCGAGCGACAGGTCCGCGCCGACGTCGAACAGCTCGAGCCGGTCGCCGTCGTTGACGACCGCGCTCACCGTGATCGACTCCCCGGTCGTGTCGATCCAGAAGTTGCGCAGCGAGTACTCGTTCTCGCCGCTCAGGTCGGTGACGGTGACGCCACCGACGTGCTTGATGACGCCGCTGGACGGGTTGCCGACGATGCCGAACTCGGGGGCGCCGTCGCCGTCGCGGTCGGTGTAGGGCTTGTCCACGGACACGAGCAGGGACGCGAGCACCTCGTTCGGCACGATCTCGGTGGCGCCGCGGCTGTTGGGGGCGGCGGCCGCGGGGCCCGCCGTGGTGAGGGCGAGCGCAGCGGCGCCGACGAGGGCAGCGGCAGCGGTGGCGGTGCGTGTCATCGAGTACCTCCAGGGGGTCGGACGGTGACCTCTTCCGGGTCACCTGACCGCTCTACCGCGCGAGCGCCGCGGCTGGATGCACGGCACCTACGCTCGACCGGGTGAGCGCCCCGGACCTGCCGTCGTCCCCGCCCGGACCGTGCGTCGTCGTGCGCGCGGAGGTGTCGTCGGAGCCGGTGCGCGCGGCCGACCTCGCCGCCGATGTCGCCGGTCGCGCCCACGGCGCGGTCGTCACCTTCGACGGCGTCGTGCGCGACCACGACAGCCCCGGTCGCGGTCGCGTCGTGCTGCTCGACTACGAGGCGCACCCGCAGGCGGCCGAGGTCGTCCGCGCCGTGGTGGCCGACGTCGCGGCGCTCAGCGGTGCCGGTGCGGTCGCGGTCGTCCACCGGGTCGGCCCGCTCGCGGTCGGGGACTGCGCGCTCGCCGTCGCGGTGGCCGCCGCGCACCGGCGCGAGGCGTTCGAGACGGCTGCCGTCCTCGTCGACGCCGTCAAGGAGCGGCTGCCGGTGTGGAAGCACCAGCACTTCGCCGACGGCAGCGACGAGTGGGTGGGGCTCGGCGGCCTGGCCTGAGCCCGCGCCCCGCCGGCCGGCGTGGGCCTGGCTCAGCCGCCGCTGAAGGGCGGCAGCACGTCGAGCGTCGTCGCGGTCCCGACCGGGGCGTCCGCTCGCGCGGAGACGCCGTCGAGCAGGAACGAGCACGCCGGCAGGACCCGGCCCAGCCCCGGGCGGTCGGCGGCCAGTCGGGCGAGGACCGTCCTCACCGACTCCTCCGGTGCGGCGCCGGCCGTCTCCGCCGGCGTCCCGGCGGCCGCGCGCGCCCCCGCGAACCACCGCACCTGCAGCGTGTCGCCCCCGACGGCCGTCACCTCAGCCGCCGATCGCGCTCATCGGGCGGTCCGGCCGCACGAAACCCGGGTCGTCGATGCCGTGCCCGGCCTTCTTCGCCCACAGCTCCGCCCGCCAGGCGTCGGCGACCTCGCCGTCGTCCGCCCCGGCGCGCAGCAGGCCGCGCAGGTCCGTGCCGTGCGTGGCGAACAGGCACGAGCGGACCTGGCCGTCGGCCGTGAGCCGGACCCGGTCGCAGTCGCCGCAGAAGGGGCGGGTGACCGAGGCGATGACCCCGACCGTCCCGAGGTCGCGGCCGGCCTCGCGCACGTGCCAGCGCTCCGCGGGGGCGCTGCCCCGCGCGCCCACGGGCTCCAGGTCGAGCTCCGTGCCGAGGCGGTCCAGCACCTCCTGCGCGGTGACGAGCGACGTCCGGTCCCACGTGCCGTGCGCCTCCAGCGGCATGTGCTCGATGACGCGCAGCTCGATCCCGCGGGCGCACGCCCAGCGGACGAGGTCGACGACCTCGTCCTCGTTGACGCCCCGCACGACGAGGGTGTTGACCTTGAGCGGCTCCAGCCCCGCCGCCTGGGCGGCGTCGATGCCGCCCAGCACCGCCGCGAGCCGGTCCCGTTGCGTGATCGCGCGGTAGCGCTCCCGGTCGAGGCTGTCGAGGCTCACCGTGACGCGGTCAAGGCCGGCCGCCGCGAGCCCGGCCGCGCGGCGGTCGAGGCCGACGCCGTTGGTGGTGAGGGCCGTGCGGACCGCGTGGCCGTCCGGGAGCCGCAGCCGCGCTGTCGCCGCCACGAGGTCCTCCAGGTCGCGGCGCAGCAGCGGTTCCCCGCCGGTGAACCGGACCTCCTCGACCCCGAGGTCCCGGACCGCGACGCCGATGAGCCGCACCGTCTCCTCCGCCGACAGCAGCTCCGGGCCCGGCAGCCACGGCAGGCCCTCGGGCGGCATGCAGTACGAGCAGCGCAGGTTGCAGCGGTCGGTGAGGGACACCCGCAGGTCCCGCGCGCGACGGCCCCACGTGTCGACGAGGCCGGGCTCGCCCTCGGGGCGGGGCGGCAGGCCGGTGCCCGCACGGGGCACGGCGGGGATGCCGAGGGCGACGGCGCTCACCGGACCAGGGTAGGCACGCTCCCGCCGGCGTGTGCACCGCACGCGGGGCGGCGGCGCTAGGTTCGGGGCCATGGTCGAGCTGCCGCAGGGTGTCGTGTGGGGGGCCGCCACCGCCTCCTTCCAGATCGAGGGCGATCGCGCGGGCCGCGGCGACACCATCTGGGACGCGTTCTGCCGCGTCCCCGGGGCCGTGGCCGACGGCACCGACGGCGACACGACGTGCGACCACGTGCACCGCTACCGCGAGGACGTCGCCCTCCTCGCCGACCTCGGGGTCGACGCCTACCGCTTCTCGGTGGCCTGGGCGCGAGTCCAGCCGACCGGGCGGGGGGACTTCTCCGCCGAGGGCCTCGGCTTCTACGACCGGCTCGTCGACGAGCTGCTCGGCGCCGGCATCGAGCCGTGGGTGACGCTGTACCACTGGGACCTGCCGCTGGAGCTGCAGCACACGGGCGGCTGGGCCTCGCGCCGCACCGTCGACGCCTTCGTCGAGTACGCGCTCGGCGTGCAGGACGCGCTCGGCGACCGCGTCAAGCGGTGGGCGACGCACAACGAGCCGTGGTGCGCCGCGTGGCTCGGGCACGGCTCGGGCGTGCACGCCCCCGGCATCCGCGACCACGCCCTCGCCGCGCGCGCGACGCACCACCTGCTGCTGTCGCACGGGCGGGCGGTCGCGGCCATGCGTCGGCAGGACCCCGACGCGGCCTACGGGATCGTGCTCAACCTCGACACCGCCCGCGCGGGCGACGGCAGCGACGAGGCCCGCGCGGCCCTGCCGCTGTACGACGCGGTGCGCAACACCGTCTGGCTCGACCCGCTCGCGGGCCGCGGCTACCCCGAGGACGCCGTGTCGCTGCTGCACCCGCACCTGGCCGGTGCCGTGGAGCCCGGCGACCTCGAGCAGATCGCGACGCCGCTGGACTGGCTCGGCCTCAACTACTACAACGACGCCGTCTTCGAGGCCGGTGAGGGTGCGGTGCCGACCGTCGAGCTCGTGCAGCCCGGCCTCGAGCTCGTGCGGCAGGTGGACCCCGGCGACGCAGGCACCGCGATGGGCTGGCCCATCACGCCCGACGGCCTCACCGACGTGCTCGTGCGGCTGCAGGAGGAGTACCCGGTGCTCGGGCCGGTCGTCGTCACCGAGAACGGCTCGGCGTGGGACGACGACCCCGCCGCCGGGCCCGACGGGGTCGTCGAGGACCCCCGACGCGTGGAGTACCTCCACGCGCACCTCGCGGCGCTGCAGGCCGCGCGGGACCGGGGCGTCGACGTCCGCGGCTACTTCGCCTGGTCGCTGCTCGACAACTTCGAGTGGGCGCTGGGGCTGAGCAAGCGCTTCGGCATCGTGCGCGTGGACTTCGACACGCTCGAGCGCACGCCCAAGCGCAGCTACCTCGCCTACCGCGACGCGATCGCCGCGGCCCGCGCGGACGCCTGAGGCCCGCGCCCGCCGGCCCCGCGCGGACGGGCGCCCCCTCACGCCGCGAACATGCGCGCGGTGGCGGCCTCCGTCTCCGCGTACTGCCGGCCCGCCTGCGCGAGGGCGAGCTGGATCTGGTCCAGGGAGTCCCGGACCTGCACCTGCGTCGCCCGCCACTGCGCCGACAGGGCGGCGAAGCCGCTGGCCGCCTGCCCCCGCCACACCCCCTGGAGGTCCTCCAGGTGCCGCATCATCGCGTCCACCTCCGCGCTCAGCGTCTGCGACGTCGCCCGCACCTGCGCGCTCGCCGCGTCCACCCGCGCGCTGTCGACCTCGAACCGTGCCATCGTCCGCTCCCGTCCGTCCTGGCCGGGACGCCGTGCCCCGGTGCCCTCCACCCTGCGGTGCGGGAGCGGAGCCCCGGAGGTGCAGTCCACAGGCACGGGGACGTCGGCGCAGGTCGCGCGCCGTCCACAGGGGGCGCCCGACGACACGCGCCGCCGTAGCCTGCCGCCGTGGCCGTCCTCATCGACCCGCCGCTGTGGCCCGCGCACGGGCGCGCGTGGTCGCACCTGGTGAGCGACACCTCGCTCGCGGAGCTGCACGCCTTCGCGGCGGCGGCCGGCGTGCCCCGCCGGGCCTTCGACCTCGACCACTACGACGTGCCGGAGGAGCTCCACGCGGCGCTCGTGGCCGCCGGCGCCCACCCGGTCGGCGCCGGGGACCTCCTGCGCCGGCTGCGGGCTAGCGGGCTGCGGGTCACGGCCGCCGAGCGGCGCCGGGCCTCAGGTGGCGGCCGGCACCGCTGAGCCGGCGAGGAGCCGACGCAGCTCGTCGCCCACGTTGGCCCGCGCGGTCTCCTCCCAGCCCGCCGCCCCGGGGCTGCGGAACAGCCGGCGGGACAGCAGCCGCCGCAGGACCGCCGCGCGGCCCGCGGCGAACAGCTCGTCAGGCACGTGCCCGTACTCCTCCCGCACGTCGGCCGCGTACTGGGCGTAGCGCTGCGGCGGGGAGGCGAGGATGCCGAGGTCCGCGTCGCACAGCACGGCCGCGTCCGGGTCGGCCGGCGTGCCGGGGTCGTGGTCGGCGGTCACGAGCACGAGGTCCGCGACCGCCTGCGTGTGCCGGCCCGCCACGCCGATCCCCGCCAGCTGCTCGCGGGCGAGGGCGGCGCTCGCGCGCTCGTCGTCGCCGGCCCGGCCGTCGTGCACCGCGTCGTGCCACCACGCCGCCGCCCGCACGAGGTCGGGGTGCTCCGTGTGCCCGACGAGCCGCTCGACGCGCTCCACGACCTCCGCGAGGTGGCGGCGGTCGTGGTAGCGCCGGTGCGGCTCGGACCAGCGGGCGAGCAGGTCGGCCTCGGTGGCCTCGGCGCCGGGCCGGTCCGCCCCGAGGCGGACCAGCACGTCGGCGAGCGAGCCCGGGGCGGGGGAGGAGGTCACGTCAGGTGAGCCTGCCCCGCCCCGCCCACCGCCGTCGAGGGGTTCCGGGCCACCGACCACGACGACGGTGCGACGGCCCAGGTCAGCCGCCGCGGGCGTCTCACCCCTCGGTCGGGGCGAGCGTCACGGGCACCTCGACCGCCTCGGTGCCGCGCACGACCGTCAGGGTCACCTCGTCCCCGGGGCGCAGGGCGCGGACGCGGGCGGTGAGCGCCTCCGACGACGTCGTGGGCTCGCCCGCGACCGCCACGACGACGTCACCGGCGCGCAGGTCGGCCTCCTCCGCCGGCGAGCCCGGGACCACGTCGGCGAGACCCGCACCGAGGCGCGTGCCCTGCCACTGCCCGTCGGCCACGGTGGCCGTCGCGTCCTGCAGGTAGGCCCCGAGACGGGCGTGCTCCACCGAGCCGTCCTCGACGACGGACGCGGCGACGGCGCGGGCGACGTCGACGGGGATCGCGAAGCCGAGGCCGACCGAGCCGGACTGCGGGCCGGTGGTGGCGATGGAGGAGTTGATGCCGACGACGCGACCGGTCGAGTCGACGAGCGGGCCGCCGGAGTTGCCCGGGTTGACCGCGGCGTCGGTCTGGATCGCGTCGGTGACGACGGGCTCGCCGTTGGCGACACCCACCGCCTGCGTCGTGACGGGCCGGTCGAGGGCGCTCACGATGCCGGTCGTCACGGTGCCGGCGAGCCCGAGCGGGTTGCCGACGGCCATGACGGGGTCGCCGACGCCCAGGTCCTCGCTCTCGCCGAGCGGCACGACGGCCAGGTCCTCGGGCGGGTTCACGAGCCGGACGACCGCGAGGTCGGTGGAGGGGTCGGTGCCGACGACGTCGGCGTCGAGCACGCGCCCGTCGAAGAGCGTCACCTGGACGCCTCCGCCGCGCGCCGCGGCGACGACGTGGTTGTTGGTGAGGACGAGGCCCTCGGCGTCGTACACCACGCCGCTGCCCTCCCCGCCCGAGCCGTCGGGCGCCCTCACCGTGATGGCGACGACGCCGGGGCTGACGGCGTCCGCGACGGCGCCCCAGTCGACGCCGTCGGTCGCGACCGCGCCCACCGCCGCCTCGGGCGCCGGGCCGGAGGCGTCCGTGCTGACGGACCGGGTCGCGAGAGCGGCCGCGAGGTCGTCGCCCGTGGCCAGGGCGAGTGCACCGGCGCCGGCCGTCGTCCCGGTGAGGGCGAGGGCGCCGAGGACGGACACGGCGGCGACGCGGGCGGGACGGCGGTACCAGGGACGGGCGGCCGCGGGCCGGGCGGTCGGCAGGGGGGCGCCGGCGTGGGGACCGTAGGCGTCGGCGTACGGGCCGGCGTACGGGCCGACGTGGGGGTGGGCGGACGGGTGGGCGGGGCCGGACGGGCGCGTCGGGGCGGAGGGCGTCGTCATGGCCACCATGGGACACCCGCGTCCTCGGCGCCAGGTCGACGTCACCTGGGAGCACCCTGTGAGCCCGGCGCCGGGCACGATGGCCCGTGTGAGCGTCGACCCGCAGCCGCCGGGGCCTGCCTCCTCCCCCGGTACCCGTGCGGACCTGCGGGCGCTGGGACGCCTGCTGCGCCCGCACACGCCGGCGCTCGCCGTGGCGGGCGCGCTCGGGCTCGCCAACGCGGCCGCCGCGCTCGCGCAGCCCCTGCTCGTCCGCGAGGTCATCGGCGCGATCGAGACCGCGGCGAGCGTCGTCGTCCCGGCGGTGTGGCTCGTGGTGGCGCTCGTCGTGGCCGCGCTGCTGTCGGGCGTGCAGGCCTACGTCCTGCAGCGCGCGGGCGAGGCGGTCGTGCGCGAGACGCGCCGGCGGCTCGTGGGGCGCCTGCTGCGCCTGCCCGTCGCCGAGCTCGACCGCCGCCGCGGCGGCGACCTGCTGTCGCGCGTCGGTGCCGACACCACCCTGCTGCGCACGGTCGTGACGTCCGGCCTCGTCGACCTCGCCTCGGGGGCCGTCATCATCGTCGGCGCCGTCGTCGCCATGGCGGTCGTCGACCCGTTCCTGCTCGCCGTCACGCTGTCGGCCGTCGTCATCGGCATGACGGGCGCGCTGCTCGTCGTCCGGCGGGTGCGCGCGGCCTCGCTCGCGGCCCAGGCCGCCGTCGGCGACATGACGGCCGGGGTCGAGCGCTCGCTCGGCGGGGTGCGCACCATCAGGGCGGCCCGCGCCGAGGAGCGCGAGGAGCGCACGGTGGGCCGCTCCGTCGCGGGCGCATTCGCCGCGGGGGTCCGGCTCGCGCGGCTGCAGGCCGTCCTCGGCCCGGTCGCCTCCATCGCCGTGCAGGGCGCCTTCCTCGCCGTGCTCGGGGTCGGCGGGGCCCGCGTGGCCGCGGGGGCGGTGTCGGTCGGGGACCTCGTCGCCTTCGTCCTGCTGCTGTTCCTGCTCGTGCAGCCCCTCGCGCAGGGCATCTCGGCCATCGCCGCCGTCCAGACCGGTCTGGGGGCGCTCGCCCGCATCGAGGAGGTCCTCGCGCTGCCGGTGGAGACGACGGGCGACGTGGTCCGCGCGCGCGACGTGCTCGCGCACGCGCCGGTCGAGGTGCGCCTGGACGACGTCCGGTTCGCCTACCCCGGGGAGGACGGCACCGCCGAGGGGCCGCCCGTCCTGCGGGGCGCGTCGTTCACGGCGCCGGCGGGACGCCGCACCGCGCTGGTCGGCCCCTCCGGCGCGGGCAAGTCGACCGTGCTCGCGCTCGTCGAGCGGTTCTACGACGTGACGGGCGGGCGCCTGCTCGTCGGCGGGCACGACGTCCGGGACCTGCCGCGCGAGGAGCTGCGCGGGGCGACCGCCTACGTCGAGCAGGACGCCCCGGCGCTCGCGGGCACGCTGCGGGACAACCTCCTGCTCGGCCGGCCCGACGCCACCGACGAGGAGCTGCTCGAGGTCATGGGCCGGGTCAACCTCCTCGACCTCGTCGCCCAGCGCGCGACCGGGCTCGACACGCAGGTCGGCGACGACGGGGTGCTGCTGTCCGGCGGGCAGCGCCAGCGCCTCGCGATCGCCCGGGCGCTGCTCGCGAGCCCCGCGCTGCTGCTGCTCGACGAGCCCACGGCGAGCCTCGACGCGCGCAACGAGGCCGCGCTCGCCGCGGCGGTCGCGGCCATCGGTCCCGACACGACGGTCCTCGTCGTCGCGCACCGGCTGTCGACCGTCGTGGACGCCGACCGGATCGTCGTCATGGACGAGGGGCGGGTCGTCGCGCAGGGCACGCACTCCGAGCTCGTGGCCGCCTCGGGCCTGTACCGGGACCTCGCCGCCCGTCAGCTCCTCGTCTGAGGGTCCGCCTCGGCGGGCGCGTCGCCGTCGGGACCGTCGGGACCGTCGGGACCGTCGGGACCGTCGGGACCGTCGGGACCGTCGGGACGGTCCGGTGCCGGCGGCGGTGCGGCCGGCAGCCGCACCTCGAAGGTCGCGCCGCCGCCCGGCGTGTCGAGGACCCGGACCGTGCCGTCGTGCGCGGCGACGATCGCGGCGACGATCGACAGCCCGAGACCCGACCCGCCCGTCCCGCGGGTGCGGGAGGCGTCCAGGCGCGCGAACCGGTCGAAGACGCGGCCGCGGTCGGCCTCCGGCACCCCCGTCCCGTGGTCGCGGACGGCGAGGGCGACCTCACGGCCGTCCGTGCCGGGGACGGTCCCGGCGACGACCTCGACCGGTGAGCCCGCCGGGGTGTGCCGGACGGCGTTGCCGACGAGGTTGGTCAGCACCTGGCGCAGCCGGTCGGGGTCGCCCTGCACGGGTGCCGGCCCCAGCGGCGAGCCGTCCGGGGTGAGCACGCGCACGGCCCGCTCGGGGTCCAGCGCCCGGACGTCGCCCGCAGCGTCGAGCGCGAGCGACGTCACGTCGACCTCCACCCGTCGCATCGGGCGCTGCTCGTCGAGGCGGGCGAGCAGGAGCAGGTCCTCGACCAGCCGGCCGAGCCGCCTCGCCTCGCCCTCGATCCGCCCGAACGTGCCCGCCACCTCCTCGGCGGGCACGGCGCCCTGCCGGTGCAGCTCGGCGAAGCCGCGGATGCTCGCCAGCGGGGTCCGCAGCTCGTGCGAGGCGTCCTGCACGAAGCGGCGCATGCGCGCCTGCGAGGCGTCGCGCTGCCGGACGCTCTCCTCGATGCGGCTCAGCATGCCGTTGAGCGCGGTGGTGAGCCGACCGACCTCGGTGTCCTGCCCGCCCTCGGGCACGCGCTTGGTGAGGTCGCCCGCGGCGATGGCCGCCGCGGTGTGCTCCACGGCCGTCAGCGGCATGAGCGAGCGCCGCACCGCGACCGCGCCGATGAGGGCGGCGAGGGCGACGACGAGCAGACCCGTCGCGAAGGTCCACACGAGCAGCCGCTTCGTCGTGTCGTCGGCGTCGAGCGGGAGCGCGACCGAGACGGAGCCGACGTCGCCGACGGCGGTGCGGGACGGCAGCGTCACCACCTGCCAGCGCAGTCCGCCCTGCCGTGAGCCGACGGTGAAGGGGACCTCCCCGAGCTCCCTGGCCTCGGCCGCGGTGAGCAGCGGGACGTCCGGCATCTCCGAGCGGCTGCGGAGCTCCGGGGCGATCTCGACCAGGCTCTCCTGGTCCTGCACGTACGCGACGACGACGTACTCGCTCGGGAGGTCACCGGCGGCGCGGACCGTACGCCCGGCGGGCAGCCGCTCGAGGCGGATGCTGGCCGCGACGGACTGCGCGACCGCGGGCGCGGTCTGCTTGAGCTGGGCGTTCACCTGGCCGACGAGCTGCCCGCGCTGGGCCACGACGAGGACGGCGCCGAAGACGGTCGTCGCGACGGCGACCGCGACGACCACGACGAGCACGAGCCGCAGCTCGAGGCTGATGCCGCTGCCCCGGGGGGCGTCGGTGGCAGGGGGCGCGCTCATGCTCCCGGTGGCAGGCGGAGCACGTACCCGACGCCGCGCTTGGTGTGCAGCAGCGGGGTCTCGCCGGTGTCGACCTTGCGGCGCAGGTAGGAGATGTACGACTCGACGATGGCCCCGTCGCCGCCGAAGTCGTAGTCCCAGACGTGGTCGAGGATCTGCGCCTTCGACAGCACGCGGTTGGGGTTGAGCATGAGATAGCGGAGCAGCTTGAACTCCGTCGGGCTCAGGTCGACGGGACGCCCGGCCCGGCGGACCTCGTGCGCGTCCTCGTCGAGCTCGAGGTCGTGGAAGCGCAGGACCCCGCTCGTGGCGTCGCCGACCACGCCGGTGCGGCGCAGCACGGCCCGGATGCGGGCGACGACCTCCTCGAGGCTGAACGGCTTGGTGACGTAGTCGTCCCCGCCGACGGTGAGCCCCTGGACCTTGTCCTCGACCTCGTCCCGCGCGGTGAGGAACACCACCGGCATGTCCCGGCCGCGCTCGCGCAGCTTCCGCGTCACCTCGAAGCCGTCCATGTCCGGCATCATCACGTCGAGCACGACGAGGTCCGGGCGATGCCGCTCGGCCTGCTGCAGCGCCGTCGTGCCGTCCGCCGCGGTGGCGACGTCGTAGCCCGCGAAGCGCAGCGACGCGCTCAGCAGGTCGCGGATGGAGGGCTCGTCGTCGACCACCAGGAGGCGGGTCTTCGTCGCGGTGCTCACATGGGGACAATGCGTGAGCGCGCTGGGAAGTTCCTGGGTGCGGCGCGGCGGGGTGCCGTGGGTACAACCGCACAGCCTGTGCGTCGGGCGCCGTGGTGAGGGGTCCGGCGTGGGCACAGCCGCACAGCCTGTGCGTCGGGCGCCGTGGTGAGGGGTCCGGCGTGGGCAGGACCGCACAGCCTGTGCGGCAGGTGCCGGGGCCGCGTCAGAGGACAGCACGGACCGCCGCGGGGATGGTGCCGGGGTGGTCGGTGTCCTTCCACGTGACACGGACGACGTCGTGCCCCTCGGCGACGAGCGCGTTGCTGCGGACGCGGTCGACGTGCAGCGCCTCGGGGGTGCTGTGGGGTCCGACGCCGTCGGCCTCCACGACCAGCAGGCCTCGTCGTCCCCGGGTCCGCCGGCGGAAGGCCATGTCGACCCGACCGACCAGACGTCCGCTGCGGTCGCGGACCTCCAGCTGCAGCTCGTCCGGCACGAGGCCGGCGTCCAGCAGCCGCAGGCGCACCCGGCTCTCGAGCACCGACTCCGCGCGGCCGTCGGCCCACGCCCACAGCGACGTGGTCGCTGCGCAGCCCGTCGTGCCCTGGGCGCGCCGCGCCAGGACGGGCAGGTCGGCGGGGGAGACGAGACCCGTGCGCAGGGCCGAGTCGAGCACCGCGAGCCCGACGACACGGTCGGTGCCCGTCACGACGTCCACGAGCGTACGACCGGGCGTCGTCACCGCCAGGCCCTGCAGGTGGGTGACGTCGCCCGCGGCGAGCAGACGCCGCCGGGGCCGCAGGTCGGGGGCCGGGGTGGCACGGCGGCTGGGGGGGACCACGACCTCGGTGTCGCCGTCGCCGGTGCCGGCCAGGCCCCACAGCCGGGCGGCGGACGGTCCGCTGACCACGCCGTTCGTGGCCAGGGCCGCGGTCCGGCAACGCAGCCGCAGCGCGTTACCGGGGTTCGTCATCGACCGCACGACGTAGACGCCCCTGCGGGCACGCTCGAGCACGCCGGCGCGCAGCAGGCGGCGCAGTGTCGCCGCGTCGACGCCGTGGTCCCGCAGCTGCGCCCAGGTCACGGCCCCGTCCTGCGACACGACGCGCCTGATGAGCGCCGGCGGGAAGGGCAGCACCACGGCTCGGTCCATGCCGGCACCGTGCCGCAGTCGACCGCGGACGTGCGTCGACGCCTGTGGACAACCGCCGCCGCGCCGGACGCACAGGCTGTGCGGTTGGCGACACGGGCGGGCGGGAGGCCCGGTCCTGAGCGCACAGGCTGTGCGGCTGATGACACCGTGGGGCGGGCCAGGGCGCGGGTCGTGAGTACGACGTCCCTCAGACGCGGACGGCCAGCGCCAGCGCGAGCGCGAGCAGGACCACGGCCAGGGCCAGCCGGACCCGGTCCACGCGTGCGAGCCGTCGGTGCAGAGCGACGCGGTCGGGGGCCGACGCGGACCTGACGAGGGCCTCGTGCAGCGGGACGGCGAGGAGGGCCGTCACGGCGAGCACGGCGAGCAGCACGCCGACCGCGGCGACCGCGAGGACGCCGCCCACGACGACGAGCGCACCGGCCGCGGTGACGACGAGCGCGCCGTACACGGGCGCCACGGCGACGGCCATGCGCCGGGTGTGCACCTGGTGCGCCGTGCGCGCGGCGTCACCCGTTCCGCCCGACCCGCCCGGCCCGCCCGACGCGTCGGCCAGCGCCGGGTAGACCACGAGCCGCACGACGAACTCGAGCCCGAGGTGGGCACCGGCCGCCGCGACGAGCAGCACGGGCCACACGTCGACCACCGGTCCCCTGGCTGCCTCAGTCGAGCGCCGCGGCCACGTCGACCGGCCCGCCGGCGAGGTCGTCGGCGTCGACGATGCGGTACGCGTATCCCTGCTCGGCGAGGAAGCGCTGCCGGTGCTGGGCGAACTCCTGGTCCTGCGTGTCCCGTGACACGACCGCGTAGAAGCGCGCGGTCCGCCCGTCGGCCTTCGGGCGCAGGACGCGACCGAGGCGCTGGGCCTCCTCCTGCCGGGACCCGAACGCGCCCGACACCTGGATGGCGACGGCGGCCTCGGGCAGGTCGACGGAGAAGTTCGCGACCTTCGACACGACGAGGGTCGTCACGTCACCGGAACGGAAGCCGTCGAACAGGCGCTGGCGCTCGCGGACCGTCGTCTCGCCGGTGATGACGGGCGCGTCGATGCGCTCGCCGATGTCGGCGAGCTGGTCGAGGAACTGCCCGATGACGAGCGTCGGCTCGCCCCGGTGCCGCTCGACGAGCTGCTCGACGACCCGCGTCTTCTGCTCGCTGCTCGCGCAGAGCCGGTAGCGCTCGTCCGGCTCGGCCGTCGCGTACACGAGCCGCTCGGACTCCGGCAGGGTCACCCGCACCTCGACGCAGTCCGCGGGGGCGATCCAGCCCTGCGCCTCGATGTCCTTCCAGGGGGCGTCGTAGCGCTTGGGGCCGATGAGGGAGAACACGTCGCCCTCCCGGCCGTCCTCGCGCACGAGGGTGGCGGTGAGCCCGAGGCGGCGGCGGGCCTGCAGGTCCGCCGTCATGCGGAAGATCGGCGCCGGCAGCAGGTGGACCTCGTCGTACAGGACGAGCCCCCAGTCGCGGGCGTCGAACAGCTCGAGGTGCGGGTAGACGCCCTTCCGCTTCGTCGTCATCACCTGGTAGGTGGCGATCGTGACGGGGCGGATCTCCTTGCGCTGCCCGGAGTACTCGCCGATCTCGTCCTCGGTGAGGGTCGTGCGGCGCAGCAGCTCGTCCTTCCACTGCCGCGCCGAGACCGTGTTGGTGACGAGGATGAGCGTCGTCGCGGCGGCCCGCGCCATGGCGCCGGCGCCCACGAGCGTCTTGCCCGCGCCGCACGGCAGCACGACGACGCCCGAGCCGCCGTGCCAGAACCCCTCGACGGCCTCGGTCTGGTACGGGCGCAGGTCCCAGTCGTCGGTTCGCAGCGCGATGGGGTGCGCCTCGCCGTCGACGTAGCCCGCGAGGTCCTCCGCGGGCCAGCCGAGCTTGAGCAGCGCCTGCTTGAGGTTGCCGCGGTCGCTGGAGTGCACGACGACCTCGTCGGGTGCGACGCGGCGCCCGACGAACGGCTGCACCTTCTTCGAGCGCAGCACCTCCTCCAGCACGGGCTGGTCGAGCGCCCGCAGGCGCAGCTCCTCGCCGTCCTTGACCAGCTGCAGCCGGCCGTAGCGCGACATCGTCTCCGCGACGTCGACGAGCAGCGCGTTCGGGACGGGGTACCGGGAGTGGGTGAGGAGCGCGTCGACGACCTGCTCGGCGTCCATCCCGGCCGCGCGCGCGTTCCACAGCCCGAGCGGCGTGAGCCGGTAGGTGTGGACGTGCTCGGGAGCGCGCTCGAGCTCCGCGAAGGGCGCGATCGCCCGCCGGCACGCGGGCGCGTCGGCGTGGTCGACCTCGAGCAGCAGCGTGCGGTCGGACTGGACGATGAGGGGGCCGTTCACCACCCTCGTCAGAACTCGCTCGACATGCCGGCTGTTCCGATGATGCCGAACACGAACACGATGTAGCCGATGAGGAACAGCAGGGCGAAGGCGAAACCGGCCGCGAAGAGGATCCACGACCACTTCGTGAGGTTGCGGCTGGCGGCGACGTCCTCGCGGGCCTTGCCGATGGCGACGGCCGCGCAGATCACGCCGCCGATCGCGAGCAGGTTGCCGCACAGGAAGATCGCGACGCCGTTGAGGATCGTCCACAGGACCGCGCTGGAGCGCGCCTTCTCCTGCTCGGGGTCGAGCGCGAGACCGGGCGGCGGGTAGGGGGCGGGCTGGCCCCCGTACGGCTGGGACGACCCGTACGGCTGGGACCCGTACGGCTGGGACCCGTACGGCTGCGGCGTGCCGTAGGGCTGGGACGACCCGTACGGGGACGACCCGGACGGCTGCGACGACCCGTACGGCTGGGAGGAGCCGTACGGCTGCGACCCGTACGGCTGGGTGGACCCGCCGGACGGCGAGCCGTACGGCTGCGACCCGCCGTAGGACGGCGACTGCTCGCCGGAGGAGCCGTAGGGCTGCGACGCGGCGGCCGAGCCGCCACCGGGGGGCGAGGCGTAGGGGTCGCTGGGAGCGCCCGGGGAGGAGGACGGCTCCTGGCCGCCGCCCGCGGGGTAGGAGCCCGGCTGGTACGACGCCGACGACCCGTAGGACCCCGGCTCGCCGGAGCCCTGCGAGGAGCCGTAGGAGCCCGTCGAGCCGTACGACCCGGACGAGCCCGAGGCCGGGTAGGGGGCGGTGGGGGGCTGCTCGGCCGGCGTCGCGGCGGTGGCCGCGTCGGACGCGTCGGCGCCGCCGGACGCCCCCGTGCCGTCCTCGTCGCCGGGGCCGGACGGCTCGGGACGCGTCGGCTCGGCCCCCGCGGCGGGGTCGTCCCACGAGAAGCCCGACAGCACGGAGCCGCCGTCGTCCTGCCGGTAGCCGCCCTCGTCCGCGGGGCGGTCCTGTGCGGCGCGCTCGTCCTCGGGCTGCCCGGGCTCGTCCCGTCCGGTCTGGTCGCTCATGGCCTGCTCCTCCTGCACTGGCGTCCGGTCGGGCCGGCCGTCGACCGGCCCGCGCGCGTCAGTCTTCCACCCGGGGCGCCGCCGCGGCGCCCGTCACCCGGTGCACGGAGAAGGTCCGCGTGCCCGGACGGCCCACCTCGACCGCCGTCAGCCGTCCGCCGGACAGGGCGAGCGGTTCCAGCAGACGGCGCGACGTGCGCCCGGTCTCGTCGACGTAGCCGACCCACACGCGTCGGCCCTCGGCGACGGCGTCGCGCAGCACCTCGAGGCTGACCCGCGGCTCGAGGTGGGGCAGGTCGATGCTGCCCGGACGCGGGCCCGAGTCGGCGAGGCGCCAGCGCCGCACCGCCTCGCCGAGCTGCTCGCCGGAGGGGACGGCCCGGGCGGCGGCCCCGGTCGCGGCCGCGTGGGGGACCTGACGGCGCGACGGCGCGCGGCGCCGGGCCGGCCCGGTGACGAGCAGCGAGCCGTCGGCCGCCTCCGCGGCCGGCGCGAGCCCCGTCTCGCGGAGGGCGGCGAGCACGGCCGGGCCGTCCGCCTGCGCCGCCAGCACGGTCGCTGCGAGCCGTCGCAGGCCGAGCCGGGCGAGCCGGCGGTCGGCGAGGAGCTCGGTGAGGGCGGCCGGGTCCTCGGCCCGCAGGAACGCACCGGCCGAGCCGACCCGGACGAGGCCGTGCCGGCGGGCGACGTCGCGGACGAGGTACTCCAGCGGCTGCGGCACCGCGCCGGTGCCCGCGCGCGTCAGCACGTCGAGCACGTCGTCGGCGGTGCGGCCCGCGTCGAGGGCCCGCCGCAGCGAGGCGGCGCTGAAGCGGTACACGGTCGCCGCGCCCCGGGACTCGACGTCGGCGAGGAGGTCGACCTCCGCGGCGAGGTCGGCGGTGAGCGGGCCGGGCGCGACGGCCGTGAGGTCCGCCTGCAGCAGCAGGTGCTCGACGGGCGCGGGCAGGACGGTCGCGAGCCGGGCGGCGGCGGCCTCGCGGCCCGCGCCGTCCGGCCCGTCGGCTCCCGCCCCGACGAGCTCGCGCGCGGCGGGGGCCAGGGCCCCGCGACCGGTGAGCCCGAGCCAGGCCGCGTCGTCGAGCAGCCGGCGGACGAGGTCGGTCCGGCCCGGCCCCGACCGGCGCGGGGAGCGGAAGTCCAGCCTCGCCACCACGTCGCCGACGCCCAGCACCTGCCCGGCGGGCAGCGTCGCGAGGTCGGCGAGCACGTCCTGGCGCAGCGGCAGGGACCCCGTGCGGCGGGTGTCCTCCGACAGCGCCGCGCGCACCGTGCCGTCGCCGCCGCGCTCACCCGCGAGCGAGGCGACGGCGTCGCTGCCGCACCACGCGGCCGCGAGCGCCGCCCAGCGCCCGGCGACGTCGAGCTCCAGCCAGTCGTCGGCCTCGCGGGTCGGCACCCACGCGGGCTCCTCCTCGCCGTCGGCGCCGAGCAGGCCGGCCTCGTGCGCGAGCGTGACGGCGAGCGCGGCGGCCCGCTCGTCCTCGCCGAGGGCGGCGGCCAGGCGGCGCAGGTCGCGCACCCCGAGCCCGCCCGCGCGGCGCACCGACAGAGTCGTGCGCTCCGCGGTGCGCAGCACCTCCTGCACGAGCCGGACGGCCTCGGTCGCGGACCCGGCGGCGGCCTGCTCGACGGTGCCGACGTCGGCGGTGCGCTCCGGCAGCGCCGGCGGCCCGGTGACGGGGGCGGCGTGGGTGCGGCCGTCGCGCAGGGCGAGCCCGACCTCGCGCGGCAGCACGACGAGGCCGGGCTCGGGCACGGCGAGCAGGCCGTGGCCGAGCAGCCAGGCGAGCGGGCCGTCCGGGTCCAGTCGGGCCGGGGTCTCCCCGACCGGCGGGCCCCACCGCAGCCGCTCGAGCGCGTCGCGGGCGCCGTCCGGGGCGTCGGCGAGCAGCCCGTCGACGACCTCGCGCCGCCCGAGCGCGGCGACGACCGCCTCGACCGCCCGCTCGGGGTCGCCGACCTCACCGAGGCCGAGCCGCTCGGCGAGGCCGGTGAGCCGGGCCGGGCTGCGGCGGTCCAGCACGTGCCGCAGGGCCGGGCCGAGGCCGGCGGGGTAGGGCCCGAGCAGCTCGTGCGCCACCCGCACGAGCCGCAGCCCGCGGGGCGGGCCCCACACGAGCGCGACGGCCCGCAGGTGCTGCAGGTGGGCGCGGGCGTCGGCCCCCCACGCGCGCGTCACCGCGGCGGGCGCGGTCGGCTCCGGCAGGACCGCGAGGGCCTCGACGACCTGCAGGGCCGCCGCGTCGAGCCGGTCCAGCGCCCGCTGGACGCTGGCGCGCGTCGTCGCGCGGACCGCGAGGGAGGCGACGTCGGTGGGCACGGGCACGGCGAGGTCCGGGCGCAGCCGCAGCAGCTCGACGAGGGCGTCGTCGTCGCGGGCGCGCAGGTCGTCGGCGAGGCTGCGTGGCGGTTCGGGGCGGGCACGCCGCGCGCGAGCCGGTGCCGGTCCGGCCGTGGCGACCGGGCTGCGGCTGTCGCTGGGCATCCGCACAACGGTACGCCGGGGCCGTGCGCGTAGCGTTCCGGCCGTGAGCACCACCGTCCTGGGCCTGCCCGCCGCGCCGCCGCGGCCCGTCGTCGAGCTCGAGCGCGCCCTGCTGGCCGTGCTGCGCCCGGCGGGCTCGGTCCTCGTCGCGTTCTCCGGTGGCGCCGACTCCGCGCTCGTCGTCGCCGCGGCGGCCCGCGCGCTCGGCCCGGACGCCGTGGCCGCCGCCACGGCGGTCTCGGACGCCGTGCCGGAGCGTGAGGTCGACGGCGCCCGCCGGCTCGCCGAGGGGCTGGGCGTCGCGTGGCACCGCCCGCGCACCGACGAGCTCGCGCGCGAGGGCTACCGGCGCAACGACGGCGACCGCTGCTACTTCTGCAAGACCGAGCTCATGCACGTGCTCGGTCCGCTCGCCCGGCGCCTGGGCCTCGCCCACGTCGCGACCGGCACGAACGCCGACGACCTGCGGGCCGGGTTCCGGCCGGGGGTGCGTGCGGGCGCCGAGGCGGGGGCGCTCACCCCGCTCGCCGACGCAGGGCTGAGCAAGGCCGAGGTGCGCGCGCTGTCGGCGGCGTGGGACCTGCCGACGTGGGACAAGCCGGCCGCCGCGTGCCTGTCGAGCCGGCTCGCGTACGGCACCGCCGTCACGCCGGAGCGGCTGCGGCGGGTGGGCGACGCGGAGGCGGCGGTGCGGGACCGGCTCGGCGCGCGGGTGCGGGACGTGCGCGTGCGCGACCTCGGCGCCGACCGTGCCCGTCTCGAGCTCGACGACGCGTGCCTGCGCACCCTCGCCGAGGGCGACCGTGACGGCTTGCGCGGGCTCGTGCGGGCGACCGGGTTCGTCGACGTCGCGGTCGAGCGGTTCCGCTCCGGGGCGATGAACGAGCTGCTGCCCGACCCCGCTCGCTTCCGCTGAGCCCGGCCGCGGGCCGGGTCGCGGACCGCTCGCGCGTTACCCTGGGCGCCGCCGCCCGCGATGTCCGACCCGTCCGTCCGGCCCACCGTCCCCGCCCAGCTCTCCCGAGGTCCACGTGCCCACTGGCAAGGTCAAGTTCTTCGACGCCGACAAGGGGTTCGGCTTCCTCGCCTCCGACGACGGCGGCGAGGTGTTCGTGCACGCCAGCGCGCTGCCGCCGGGCACCGAGGCGCTCAAGGTCGGCTCGCGCGTGGAGTTCGGCGTCGCCGACGGGCGCAAGGGCCCCTCGGCCCTGAGCGTCCGCGTGCTCGACGCCCCGCCGTCGGTCCGCGCCGGCACGCGCAAGCCGGCCGACGACATGGCCGTCATCGTCGAGGACCTCATCAAGCTGCTCGACGGCGTCTCCCGGCAGCTGCACCGCGGGCGCTACCCCGAGCGCGCCGCCGCGCAGAAGACCGCCCAGGTGCTGCGCGCCGTCGCCGACGACCTGGACGCGTGAGCATGGCCACCACGAGCACCGGCACCGACGGGACGACCCCCGCCACCCCGACCCGCGCCCGCGCCGCCCGGGCGCCCCGCGTCACGCTCGACGCGGTCGGCGCGCGGGCCGTCGACGTCGCGCGCGCGGCGGCCGAGGAGGTCGCGGGGGCGGGCGAGGTCGGCGAGCACCTCGGCACCGAGGCCCACGCCGAGCGCGTCGTCGTCCACCGCTTCGCCGCCCTGCACCGCGGCTACCGCGGCTGGGCGTGGACCGTCGTGCTGGCCCGCGTGCCGCGGGCGCGCGCCGTGACCGTCAGCGAGGTCGTGCTGCTGCCGGGCGAGGACGCGCTGCTCGCGCCCGCCTGGGTGCCGTGGGCGGACCGGGTCGAGCCCGGCGACCTCGGCGAGACCGACGTGCTGCCCTTCAAGGAGTCCGACCCGCTGCTCGACGAGGGGTTCGAGGCCGTCCCCGACGGCTGGGACGACGCGTTCTCCGGCGAGGAGCGCGCGCTGCAGTGGGAGCTGGGTCTCGGGCGGCGCCGGGTGCTCAACCGCGAGGGACGGCTCGAGGCCGCCACCCGCTGGTACCGCAGCGACGCCGGCCCGGACAACGCCGAGACGCGGGCCGCCGACGGCCCGTGCTCGACGTGCGGGTACCTCGTCGGCCTCACCGGCAGCCTGCGCCAGCAGTTCGGGGTGTGCGCGAACGCGTGGTCTCCCGACGACGGCCGGGTCGTGAGCCTCGACCACGGCTGCGGCGCGCACTCCGAGACCGGGCAGGACGGCGACGAGGGCGACGAGCCGTTCCCGCCCGTCGTCGACGAGCTGCGTCAGGACCTCGACACGGACCCGCTGCCCGACGAGCCCGAGGACGCGGCCGACCCGGTCGAGCCCGACCCGGTCGAGCCGGGGCCGGTCGAGCCGGGGCCGGTCGAGCCCGACGCACCCGCCTCCGCCGGCGACGGCGCGACGGGGTCCCCGCCGGTCTGACGGCGCCGGCGCCGCCCGAGCGCCCAGCCGAGCGCGAGCACGCCGCACACGACACCCGCCACGGCCGTCCACGTCCACCAGCGGTGGTCGGGCGCGAGCGCGTCCCGGCCCACGAGCAGCACGACGAGCACGACGAGCCACGTGAGCGTGCCGAGGACGACGGGGCGCACCGGGTCCACGGGCAGCGGCTCGGTGACGCGGTGCAGCACGCGGCGCCCGCCCGGTGCCGCGGCGTCCCGCTCGTCGTCGCCCACGGGGCCCAGCGTAGGCACGGCTGGCAGGCTGCCCCCATGAGCCCGACCCCGCCGCCCCCGCCCTCGACGTCGACCGCCCCGGCCGCGGCCGGGAGGGCGCCGGCGGGCGCGCCGCGCGGCACCGCCGTCGTCACCGGGGCCAGCAGCGGCATCGGGGAGGCGAGCGCCCGCGCGCTCGCGGCCGCCGGCTTCCACGTCGTGGTCGCCGCCCGTCGCGTGGAGCGGCTCGAGGCCCTCGCCGCCGAGCTCGGCGGTCGCGCCGTGCGGCTCGACGTGACCGACGACGCCTCCGTCGCCGCCCTCGCCGAGGCGGTGGCCGACCTGCCGAGCGTCGACTGCGTCGTCCACAGCGCCGGCGGCGCCCTCGGCCTGGAGCCGGTGCTGGACTCCGACCTCGACCGCTGGCAGCGCATGTTCGACAGCAACGTGCTCGGGGTCGCCCGCGTCACGCAGGCGCTCGCGCCGCGGCTGCGGGCCAGCGGTCGCGGCCACGTCGTCGTCATCGGCTCGATCGCCGGCTCCGAGGTGTACCCCGGCGGCGCCGGCTACGCCGCCGCCAAGCACGCCGTGCGCGCGGTCACCGAGACGCTGCGCTGGGAGCTGCACACGGAGGGCATCCGGGTGAGCGAGGTCGCGCCCGGCATGGTCCACACCCCCGAGTTCTCCCTCGTCCGCTTCGACGGCGACGCCGAGCGCGCGGCCAAGGTGTACGAGGGTGCCCGCCCCGTCCACGCCGAGGACGTCGCCGAGGTCGTCGCCTTCGTCGCGACCCGCCCGCCGCACGTCGACATCGACCGGGTCGTCGTCAAGCCGGTCGGCCAGGCGAACGGGCACGTCGTGCACCGCCCCGACGCCTGAGACGACCCGGTGACGGCCCGCCGCGCCCCGCCGCGGGTCCGCCGGTGATGGTTAGCCTGGGTAACCGTCGTGCGGTACCCTCGGTCGCGATGACCGTCCCTGGAGCCCGCACCGCGCACACCGGCGAGGGCGCGCACACCGGCGCGCTGTCGGCGGAGCTGCGCGTGTCCCTCATGCGCATCGTCCGGCGCCTGCGCGCGGAGAAGTCCGACGCCGACATCACCGACTCCCAGTACGCCGTCCTCGGCCTGCTGAGCCGGCACGGGGCCTCGACCGCCGCAGCGCTCGCCGCGCACGAGCGGATCAAGCCCCCGTCGATGACGCGGATCGTCGGCAGCCTGCTCGAGGCGGGCCTCGTCGAGCGCGCCGCCCACCCCGAGGACGGCCGCGCCCAGCTCGTCGCGCTCACGCCCGCCGGTCACGCCGCGGTGCAGGAGACGCTGCGCCGCCGCGACGAGTGGCTGTGCCACCAGCTGTCGCGGCTGTCGGAGGAGGACCGCCGCACCCTGGCGCGGGCGGCGGAGCTGCTGCAGGACCTCAGCGAGTCGTGAGGCAGCGCGCGCCCTACACGACCCCCGGCGTGCCGGTGTCCACCGACCCGCCCCGTCGACGGCCCTTCGCCCAGACGTTCCGCTCGCTCGGCCACCGCGACTACCGGCTGTGGGCCGGCGCGGCGGTCGTGTCGAACACCGGCACGTGGATGCAGCGCGTCGCGCAGGACTGGCTCGTGCTCGTCGACCTCACCGCCGACTCCGCGCTCGCCGTCGGCGTCGTCACGGGCCTGCAGTTCCTGCCGATGGTGCTGCTCGCGCCGTGGGCCGGGCTCATCGCCGACCGGTTCGAGAAGCGGCGCATCCTGCAGGTGAGCCAGACCCTGCAGGGCCTGCTCGCGCTCGGCCTGGGCCTGCTCGTGCTCGCCGGCGCGGCCCAGGTGTGGCACGTCTACGTCTTCGCGCTGGCGCTCGGCGTCGTCACCGCCTTCGACGCGCCGGCTCGGCAGACGTACGTCACCTCGCTCGTGCCCGCCGAGGACCTCCCGAACGCGATCGGCCTCAACGCCGCCACGTTCCACCTGGGCCGCCTCCTCGGCCCCGCGAGCGCGGGCCTGCTCATCGCGTGGGTCGGCACCGGCCCGGTGTTCGTCATCAACGCGGTGTCGTTCGCCTTCACCGTCGTCGTGCTCGCGATCACGCGGACGCGCAGCCCGGGGCAGGGCACCCAGGGCCTCAGCGGGCTGGAGCGGATGCGGCAGGCGGTGCAGTACGTCCGCACGCGCGGCGACATCCTCCTCGTGCTCGTCCTCGTGTTCGTCGTCGGCACGTTCGGGCTCAACTTCCAGCTGACCACCGCGGTCATGGCCCGCATCGAGTTCGGCCGGGGGCCGGAGTCCTACGGCCTGCTCGGCACGTTCCTCGCGGTCGGCTCGCTGACGGGTGCGCTCGTCGCCGCCGGACGCCGCCGGGCGCGGCTCCGGCTCGTGGTCGGTGCGGTGACGGCCTTCGGCGTCGCCTCGAGCGCCGCGGCGCTCATGCCGACGTACTGGACGTTCGCCGCCTCGCTCGTGCTCGTGGGCCTCGCCTCGCTCACGCTCATGACGGCCGCCAACGCGACCGTGCAGCTGTCGACGCCGCCGGAGCTGCGCGGGCGCGTGATGGCGCTGTACTTCGCGGTCTTCATCGGGGCGACGCCGGTCGGCGCGCCCCTCATCGGGTGGATCGCCGAGGCGTGGGGCGCGCGCTGGACGATCGCGGTCGGCGGCATCACCGCCCTGCTCGCGGCCGCCGGGGCCGTCGTCTTCCTGCTGCAGCGCTCCCGGGTGGAGCTGCGGTTCCGCAGCGACGCCCGTCCGCACGTGCTCCTGCTCACCGCCCCCAAGGACGACGACACCACCCACCCCACCCACGACGAGCGGGTCGCCTGATGCCGGAGCCGCTCGCCCCCGCGCTCGCCGAGGCGCGCGGGCTGCTGCTGTCCGGCGGCCTCGTGCGCGCGGTCGCCGCCGGCCGGCGGCGTGGTGCGCAGCCACGGGTCCCGCGTGTCGAGCTGCGCGCGGTGACGGTCTCGGCGGGGCGCCGGGTCCTCGTCGAGGAGCGCCGGGAGACCGGCGCGCCGCTGTCGCGCACGCTCGCGGCCGACGACCTCGCCGAGGCCGTCGAGGACCTGCTCGACGAGCCGTTCGGCAACTGGCACATCGAGGTCGCCGGCCCCGAGGGCACCGCGACGTGGCAGCTGCGGGTGACGAAGAAGGGCGAGGCGCAGGTGCACCGGGGGCGCCCGGTCGCCGCCCCCACCGCCGCTCGAGCCGGCCGCGCCGGTCACGACCGCGAGAAGCAGCACCACCTCGCCCCCGACGACCCGCTGTTCACCGCGGTGGGCGCCAACGCCGCCAAGCGCCGCCAGGTCGACGCCTTCCTCGGCCGGCTCGCGCCCGTCGTGCCGCCCCAGCCGGCCGGCCGGCCGCTGCGCGTCGTCGACCTCGGCTGCGGCAACGCCTACCTCACCCTCGCGGCGCACCGCTGGCTGTCCGCCCGCGGGCCGGTCGAGACGGTCGGCGTCGACGTCCGCGAGGACGTCGTCGCCCGCGACCGCTCGCTGGCCTCCCGGCTCGGCGAGAGCGGGGTCACCTTCGTCGTCGACGCCGCGGGCACGTGGGCCCCGGCCGAGCCGCCCGACGTCGTGCTCGCGCTGCACGCGTGCGACACCGCCACCGACGAGGCGCTCGCGCAGGCGGTGCGGTGGGACGCGCAGGTCGTGCTCGCCGCCCCGTGCTGCCACAAGGACCTGCGCCGGCAGGTCGACGCGCGCCGCGGCGAGGCGGTCGAGGGGGCGGACCCCGCGCTGCGGGCCATGCTGCGCGACGGCATCCTCCGACAGCGTCTGCTCGACACCGCCACCGACGCGCTGCGGGCGGACCTGCTGCGCCTGCACGGCTACCGCACCGACGCCGTCGAGCTCGTCGACCCCGAGCACACGCCCCGCAACACGCTGCTGCGGGCGGTGCGCGATCCGCGTGCCGCCCGCGACGGGCTCGCCGCGGAGGTCGAGGCGACGACGGCCGCGCTCGGCGTCCGTCCCGCCCTCGCCGCGCTGCTGGCCCGGTGAGCGCCGACCCGCTCGTCGCGCGGCTGCGCCGGGCGGGCTGCGTGGCCGCCGAGGAGGAGGCCGACCTGCTGCGCGAGGCGGCGCGCGAGGGCCGCGGGCCGCTCGAGGACCTCGTCGCGCGCCGGGAGGCGGGCGAGCCGTTGGAGCACCTGCTCGGCTGGGCGGCGTTCTGCGGGCTGCGCGTGCCGGTCGGGGCCGGCGTGTTCGTGCCGCGCCGGCGCACCGAGCTGCTCGCCGAGCACGCGCTCGACGCGCTCCGGGAGCGCCCGGGCGCCGTCGTGGCCGTCGACCTGTGCTGCGGCAGCGGCGCGCTGGGGCTCGTGCTCGCCACGGCGCTCGGGGCCCGGCTGGAGCTGCACGCCGCCGACCTCGACCCCGCCGCGGTCGAGCTCGCGCGCTCGACGCTCGCGCCGCACGGCGCCGCGGTCCACCCCGGCGACCTGTACGACGCCCTGCCGGACCGCCTGCGCGGCACCGTCGACGTCCTCGTCGTCAACGCGCCGTACGTGCCGAGCGAGGCGCTGCGGCTGCTGCCGCGCGAGGCCCGCGAGCACGAGCCGCTCGTCGCCCTTGACGGCGGCGCCGACGGCTCGGACCTGCAGCGCCGCGTGGTCGAGGGCGCGCCCGGGTGGCTCGCGATCGGCGGGACGCTGCTGCTCGAGACCTCGCAGCGGCAGCTGCCCGGCCTGCTCGGGCTCGCGGGCGAGCGAGGCCTGGTGGCCGAGGGGCTCCGCGACGAGGAGCGCGGCGCGACCGCGCTCCTCGCCCGCGCCGCGGGCTGACCCGGGTGCCCGGCTCGGCCCGACCTAGGCTCGAGCGGTGGGCACCGACACCGTCGCCGGCCTCGGCGTCCGCCGCTGGTCCGGTCGCACGGACGACGGCCCGGTCGTGCTCGCGCTGCACGGCTTGACCGCGACGTCCGCGGTGTGGGACGACCTCGCTCGCCGCACGCCCCTGCCCGTCGTCGCGCCGGACCTGCCGGGCCGGGGTGCCTCGGTCGCCGCCCCGGCGGGCCCCGGCCTGACCGGCCTCGCCGAGGCCGTCCTCGACGTCGTCGACGCCCTCGGCCTGCAGCGCGTCGTCGTCGTCGGTCACTCCATGGGCGCCTTCCTCGCGCCACTGGTCACCGACGGGCTGGGGTCACGCGCCGTCGGGACCGTCCTGCTCGACGGCGGGGCGCCGCCGGCGCGCTCGCTGCTGCACCGCCCGTTCGTGGTGCGGGCGCTGCTCGGCCTGCAGCTGCGGCGCCTGGTCCGCGCCTGGACGTCGGTCGACGCCTACACCGCCGCGGCGGAGGGCCGGCTCGTCGTCGAGCGGCCGGACCTGCGCGACGGTGTCCGCGCGTGGTCGGAGGCGGTCCTGCGCCCGCACGGCGGCGCGCTGCGCCCGGCGCTCGACCCCGCTCGCGTCGTCGCCGACGGGGTCGACAGCCTCTGCCGGCCCGCGCACCTGCCGCTGCTGCGGCGCGCGACGACGCCCGTGCACCTGCTCGCCGCCTCGCACGGGGCGGACGGGCGCCGCGCGCCGTTCCTGTCCGACGAGGCGGTGACCGACGCGGTACGGCTCGTGCCGCGGCTCGGGTGGCAGCGCGTGCCGGCCACCCACGCCTCGCTGCTGTTCGACGCCGCCGTCGCCGCGGCCGTCCGTCGCGTGGCCGACGGCGGCGGGACGGGCTGACGGCGGCGGGGCGGGGCGCCGGTCAGGGACCGCCGACCGACGGCAGGACGGCCGTGCCTGCCCACCGCCTCGGGGGCCGCCCGGCGATCTGCCCGGTGAGCTCGTCGAACAGCCACGTCCGGTAGGCCAGGACGTCGGGCGGCGTCGCCAGCGTGAGCAGGAACCCGACCTGCCGGCAGTAGGAGTCCACCTCCGACTGCAGCGCCCGCAGCCGCTCGACGGCCGTGGTGAGCGCCACCGGGGCCTCGTAGACGACGTCGACCACGTCCTCGCCCGCCGCGCGGGCCTCGGCCATCCGGCGCTCCCGCAGGCGACGGAAGGGCGAGACGTCGTCGGTCACCGCCGTCACCACCTCGAGGAACCGCGAGGGCAGTGCGTCGTCCGGGGTCTCGGCGAGACCGAGGGTGATGAGGGTCATCTCGCGGGCCAGGCCGTCGTGGTGCTCCTGCGCGCGTTCGGCGAGGTCGACGGGCAGCCCGAGGAGGTGCACGGTGACGGTCTCCACCGGTCCCTCCCTCCGCCCGGACGGGCCCGGGGGAGCCGCGGCCCCGGGGCGTCGAGTGTGCCGCTCACGCGGCGGCAGGTCGAGGACGTGCGCGCGTCACGACCCCTCGCCCGCCCGTCCGGCGGACCCGACAGCCCTCGTCAGTCGTGCACCCTCGCGCGGGCGAGCACCGCGAGCCCGAGGGTGACCAGCGCGATGCCGACCGGGATCGCGAGCAGCGCGAGGTGGATGCCGACGAGGTCGGCGAGCACGCCGACGGAGAAGGGCACGAGCCCCGCCGAGGCGCCCACGCCGACGGACACAGCCGTCATGCCCCGCTCGGACTGCCCCGCCGTGCTCCGCACGAGCCACGCCACACCGATGGGGAAGAACGCCCCCGCCCCGGCGCCGGCGAACGCGAGCCCGACGACCGCGAGCGACACCCAGCCGGTCGAGGCGAGCGTCGACACCCACAGCAGGGCGAAGCCGCCGCCGGCGAGCACGACCGCGGCGCGCAGCAGCGCGGCGCTCGTCCAGCGCCGGGCCAGCGGCACGGCGACGAAGCGCCCGACCGTCATGCCCGCGGCGAACGCGGCGACGAAGGCGCTCGCGCCCGCCTCCTCCAGCACCGTGCGCTCGCGCAGCAGCTCCGCCGACCACGTGTTGAGGCTCACCTCGCTGCCGACCCCGCACATGACGACGGCGAGGATCACCCACACCCGCCGCGGCAGCGGCGTCCGCCGGCCGCTCGCGTCGCGTCCCGGGGCGGGCGAGGCGCGCAGCGAGGAGGCGTCGACGTCGCCTCGGCGGTCGGCGGTGAGCACGCGCCGCACGAGCAGCACCCCCGCGCCCGCGAGCGGCACCAGGAGCAGCAGCGCCGGGCGCCACGTGAGCCCGAGGGCGACGAAGGCGCCCACGAGCAGCGGCGCGCACATGCCGAGGCCCGAGCCGAGGCCGTTGGCCTCGCTGACCGCGGCGTTGGAGGACCGGCCGTGGTGCCCGTCGAGGACCGCGGTCGACGTGCCGATGAGCAGCGTGCCGCCGAAGCCCGCGCTCACCATGCCGAGCAGGGTGAGCGCGAGCCCCCAGCCGGGCAGCAGCGAGCCCACCGACAGCAGCACCGCGGCGAGGCTCACGCAGGCGGCCCCCACGCTCATGGCGCCGTAGCGGCGCAGCCGCCGCACGAGCGGCGTCAGCAGCGGCGCCGAGGCGACGCTGCCGACGGACAGGAACGTCGCGTGCAGGCCGACGAGGGTCTTCGACAGGCCGAGGTCGAGCCCGACCAGCGGCAGGATCGGGCCCGAGGCGAAGACGAACCAGCCCCACGTGACGACCGCCGAGTACCCGGCGGCCGTGACGGCGTCGCGGCGCAGCGGCGGGGCCACCGCGGCCCGGCCGGGTCCGCTCACGCGAGCCGCTCGACGACGTGGTCGACGCAGGCGGTGAGGGCCCGGACGTCGTCGGGGTCCACCGAGGGGAACGTGCCGACGCGCAGCTGGTTGCGACCGAGGCGGCGGTACGGCTCGACGTCGACCACGCCGTTCGCCCGCAGCACGCGCGCGACCTCCGCGGCGTCCACGTCGAGGACGTCGAGGGTCACGACCACGGGCGAGCGCAGCGCGGGGGCGTCGACGAAGGGCACGAGCCAGTCCCGCTCCGCCGCCCACCCGTACAGCACCCCCGAGGACTCCCGGCAGCGCGCCGCGGCCCACGCGAGGCCGCCGTGCCCGAGCAGCCACTCCAGCTGCTCGGCCAGCAGCACGAGCGTGACGAGCGCGGGGGTGTTGACGGTCTCGTCCTTGCGCGAGGCCGCGACGGCCGCGCGCAGCGAGAGGAAGTCCGGCACCCAGCGGGTCGGCTCGAGCCGCTCGGCGCGTTCCAGCGCCGTGGGCGACAGCACGGCGCACCACAGCCCGCCGTCGGAGCCGAGGGCCTTCTGCGGGGCGAAGTAGTACGCGTCGGTCTGCGCGAGGTCGACCTCCACCGCGCCCGCGGCCGACGTCGCGTCGACGAGGACGAGGGCCCCGTCGTCGGCGCCGTCGACGCGGCGCACCGGGGCGAGGACGCCCGTGGAGGTCTCGTTGTGCGGCCAGGCGTAGGTGTCGACGCCCGCGGCGGCGTACGGCGCGGCGGCCGAGCCGGGCTCGGCCCGGACCTGCACCGACTCGGCGACGAACGGCGCGCGGGCCGTCGCCGCGGCGAACTTCGCGCTGAACTCGCCGTGCACGCAGTGCTGCACCCGGTCGCCGACGAGCGCGCCCGTCGCGACGTCCCAGAACGCGCTCGACCCGCCGTTGCCGAGCACGACCTCGTAGCCGTCGGGCGCGCCGAGGAGGGCGGCGAGGCCCTCCCGGACCCGCCGCACGAGCGCCCGCACCGGCTCCTGGCGGTGGCTCGTGCCGAGGACGCCCGCGGAGGTGACGAGGGCGTCGAGCTGCGCGGGACGGATGCGGCTCGGTCCGGACCCGAACCGGCCGTCGGCGGGCAGCAGGTCGGCGGGGATCCTCACGACGCGCTCACGCGCGCCATCGTCTCAGCCGTCAGAGGCTGCGCGGTCCCTCGCCCGCGTAGCGGGCGGACGGGCGGATGAGGCGGCCGGTGCGCTTCTGCTCGAGCACGTGGGCGGACCAGCCGGCGCTGCGGGCGCACGTGAACATCGGGGTGAACATCTCCGCCGGCACCTCGGCGAAGTCGAGGACGACCGCGGCCCAGAACTCGACGTTGGTCGCGAGCACCCGGTCCGGCTTGCGGGCGTGCAGCTCCTCCAGCGCGGCCTGCTCCAGCGCCCGGGCCGCCTCGAAACGCGGCGCGCCCAGGCGCTCGGCCGTCGCGCGGAGCACGCGGGCCCGCGGGTCCTCCGCCCGGTACACCCGGTGCCCGAAGCCCATGAGCCGCTCGCCGGCGTCGAGGACGCCCCGCACGTAGGCGAGCGCGTCGCCGCGCTCCTCGACGCCGTCGAGCATGTGGAGCACGCGGCTCGGCGCGCCGCCGTGCAGCGGGCCGCTCATGGCGCCCACCGCGGCGGACACCGCCGCGGCGACGTCGGCGCCGGTCGAGGTGACGACCCGCGCGGTGAACGTCGAGGCGTTCATGCCGTGCTCGGCGGCGCTCACCCAGTACGCGTCGACGGCGTCGACGTGGCGGGGGTCCAGCTCCCCGCGCCAGCGGACCATGAAGCGCTCGGCCGCGGTGGTGGCTGCGTCCACGCGGTCCTGCGGCACGGCCGCCTGCTCGCCGCGCGCGGACTGGGCCGTGAACGACAGGACGGCGTCGGAGACGCGGGCGAGGTCGTCGCGCACCGTGGCGGCGTCGACGTCGAGCACGGGTCGCAGGCCCCAGCGCTGCGCCAGCGTCGGCAGCGAGGCCTGCACGTCGACCCGCACGTCGCCGGTCCGCACGGGCAGCTCCACCGGCTCGCCGGGCTGCAGCCCGGGCCGCGGCCCGTCGTCGACGAGGAGCCCCCACACCTGCTCGAACGGCACGGCCCCCGCGAGCTCGGTGATGTCGACGCCCCGGTAGCGCAGCGCGCCACCGTCGCGGTCGGGCTCGGCGATGGTCGTCTCGAAGGCGACGACGCCCTCGAGGCCGTGCGCGATCCGGCCGTCCGTCATGCCGCCTCCCAGGTCGTGACACCGCTGTCGGGGCCCGACACTACCGACGTGGCGGCCGAGCGGATCAGGGACATGAGGGTGACGTACCTCGCCGGGACGCTGGGCGAGGGCGAGGTCGCCCCCGACCCGCTCACCCAGTTCCGGCGCTGGTTCGACGACGCCGCCGCGTCCCCGGCGGTCGTCGAGCCCAACGCGATGGTCGTGTCGACCGTGGACGGGCACGGGACGCCGTCGAGCCGGACGGTGCTGTGCAAGGGCGTCGACGTGGCCGGGTTCCGCTTCTTCACCAACCTCACCTCGCGCAAGGGCCGCGAGCTCGCGGGGAACCCTGCCGTCGCCCTGCTGTTCGGCTGGCACGACATGGAGCGCCAGGTCGGCGTGCGCGGCCTCGCGGAGCCGCTCGGCCGCGAGGAGGTCCGCGAGTACTTCGTGTCGCGCCCGTACGCCTCGCGCGTCGGGGCGTGGGCGTCCCGGCAGTCGGAGGTGCTCGACGGGCGCGAGCCGCTCGAGGCGCGCGAGGCCGCGCTGCGCGCGCGGTTCCCCGACACCGGCTCGGCCGACGACGTGCCGCTGCCGGAGTTCTGGGGCGGCTTCCTCGTCCGGCCGGTCGAGGTCGAGTTCTGGCAGGGCCGGGCCTCGCGGCTGCACGACCGGCTGGTGTTCGTGCGCCCCGACGGCGCGAGCGGCCCCGGCCGGCTGGACGCGGCCGACGACTGGCGCCTGGTGCGCCGCTCACCCTGAGCCCCGGTCGCCGTGGTCGCCGTGGTCGCCGTGGTCGTCGCGGTCACGGGGCGAGGCCTCACACCGGCGTCGCGAGCACCCGCCCGTTCGTGACGCCGTGGCCGTCCCAGTCGCCGACCACCGCGAACAGCGTGCGGCCGTCGTCGCCGCCGAGCGCGCACGAGAACGCCCCCGAGCCGAGCGGCACGGTGGCGAGCACCTCCCCGCCCTCCGCGACCCGGCGGCAGTGGGCGTTCGGCACGTCGGCGTACCAGACCGTCCCGTCCGTCCCGACGCATATGCCGTCCGGGGCGGCACCGTCGCCGAGGTCGGCCCACACCCGACGGTCCGTCAGCGAGCCGTCCGCCCCGACCGTGAAGGCGGTGAGCCGGGCGGCGTGGGACTCCGCGACGAGCAGCGTCGCGCCGCCGTCCACCACGGCCAGGCCGTTGGGGAAGGCGAGGCCGCCGGCCACGACGTCGCTGCTCCCGTCGGGTCGGACGACCGCGACGACGCCGGGCGCCGGGTCCTCCCACGGCATCGAGCCCGGCATGTCGACGAAGACGTGGCCCTCGGGGCCGACGGCGATCTCGTTCCACGGTCGCCCGAGCGCGCCGTAGGGCTCCAGGCCCGGCCCGACCCGCACGCCGTCGGAGGTGCACACCACGAGGCGGCCGTCGGGCAACCAGTCGACCGAGAACGGCACGCCCTCGACCCGCGTCACCACCTCGCGGTCGCCGGCGGGGGAGAACGCGAGCACCTCGCCGGCGACCCAGTCGCACAGCCACAGCCGGCCGCGGTGCCAGCGGGCGGACTCACCCATGCCGATGCCCGTCGCGAACGTGGTCGTGGTCACGGGGGGCAGACCGGCGGTACCGGTGGATCTCATCGCGGGCAGGGGACAGCCCCCGGGGCGGTGACACGGTCACCCGTCGCGTGGACGAGGTGCGACACCCGGGGGCTGCGGTGGCTGCCGTGGTCTACGCCTGGCAGTCGAGTCCTTGGTTCAGGGGCTCCCGCTCAGCGGGCAGCCACCTCACTCGTCCGAAGGATTGTCATTCCTCGGATCACCTCCCTTCCGTGTGCTCGGAACCGTACGTCGGCGCACCGCGGGACGTCGAGGGCATTTCGCTCAGGGCCGGACGGCGCCGAACCGGTCGAGCGCCTCGGCGCGCTCGGCGGCGTGGTCGACGACCCGCTCCGGGTAGCTGTGGTCGTAGCCGTCCTCGACCTCCCACGGGGTGTGGACGGCCTTCCCGGCCACGTGGCGCAGCTCGGGCACGTAGCGGCGCACGTAGTCGCCGTCCGGGTCGAACTTCACGCCCTGGGTGACGGGGTTGAAGATGCGGAAGAACGGCGCGGCGTCGGTGCCGGAGCCTGCGGCCCACTGCCAGCCGTGGTTGTTGCTCGCGAGGTCGCCGTCGCGCAGCCACCGCAGGAAGTACCGGGCGCCCACCTGCCACTCCAGGTGGAGGTCCTTGACGAGGAAGCTCGCGACGACCATGCGGACCCGGTTGTGCATCCAGCCCTCGGCCCGCAGCTGGCGCATGCCGGCGTCGACGAACGGGTAGCCCGTGCGGCCCTCCTGCCACGCCTCGAGCCGGCTGCGACCGGCCCCGCGCGACGGGGAGTCGTAGCGGAGGTCGGCGTACTCCTCGCGGTGGTACTCCCGCGCGGTGCGCGGGTGGTGCCACAGGACGTCGGCGTAGAACTCGCGCCAGCCGAGCTCGCTGCGGAAGGTGTCGACGGAGTCCTTCGAGTCCGTGGACAGCCGGCCGTCGTCCAGCAGGCGGCCGAGCCCGGCGAGCAGCGTGCGCGGGTGCACCTCCCCGTACTTGAGGTGCGCGCTCAGCCCGCTCGTGCCGTCGACGGCCGGGGAGTTGCGGGTCTCGGCGTAGGTGAGGAGCCCGTCGTCGCGGAAGGACTCCCAGCGCTCGCGGGCGGCCGCCTCGCCTGCCTCCGGCAGCTCGAGGTCGCCGAGGTCGGGCTCGCTCGGCCACTCCCGCCCCTCCACCTGCTCCCACGACACGTCGCCCGGCTCGACGTCGTGGCCGGGCGACGGCCAGCCGTGGCGCAGCCACGCCCGGTAGAACGGGGTGAACACCTTGTACGCCTCGCCGGAGCCGTTGAGCACGCTGCCCGGACCGACCGCGTACGGCGTTCCGGTGCGCACGAGCGAGACGCCGTCGCCGAGCGCCTCCTCGACGGCGGCGTCGCGGCGTCGCCCGTACGGCCCGGTGTCGGCCGTGACGTGGACCTCCCCGGCGCCGGCGTCCCGGGCCACGGCCGGGACCACGTCGGCCGGGTCGCCCTCGCGCACGACGAGCCCGCCGTCGAGCCGCTCGTCGAGGGCGCGCAGCGAGCGCAGCAGCCACGCGCGGCGCGGGTCCCCCGAGGGCCCCCACAGCGCGGGGTCGACGACGAACAGCGGCACGACCGCGCGCCCGCCCGGGCCGTCGCCGGGCTCCGCGCCCGTCGCGGCCAGCAGCGCCGGGTGGTCGGCGAGGCGCAGGTCGCGCCGGAACCACAGGACGGCGGGGGCCTGCTCGGAGGACTCGGACGCCACGCGGCGACGGTAGGTCGGCGCCGCGACCGGCGCGACACGGGCGGGACGGACGCGACGGGCGCGACACGGACGACGAGGAGCCGCAACCTGCCCGGCCGCGGGGGTCGCGGGTTACGCTTCGGACGTGCACGCGGTGCGCACGGCGCGACCCACGACGACGGGGCCCGGACGGGGCCACGCGTTCGTGCGCGGCCATGTGCTCCCCGAGCACCGCAGCAGCCGGTCCAGTCGGAGCCGCTCGTGCTGCTGCCCGTCCGTGAAGGCGTCGTCCCGTGTGGGACGGCGCCTTCGTCGTCGTGGGGGCGGGTGCCGTCCCCCGGGCCCGTGCAGGAGGCCGTAGTGCGCACCCTCGTCCTCAACGCCGGCTACGAGCCGCTGGCGGTCGTGTCGTTCCGGCGGGCCGTCGTGCTCGTCCTCGCAGGCAAGGCGACGGTCGTCGCCGCGCACGCCGAGGAGGTCGTCGGCGCGACGACCCGCTTCGTCCGGCCCTCCGTCGTGCTGCTGCACCGCTACGTGCGCGCCCCGTACGCCACGCACGTGCCCGTGAGCCGGCGCGGCGTGCTGCGCCGCGACGGGCACCGCTGCGCGTACTGCGGCGGGTCGGCGACCACCGTGGACCACGTCATGCCGCGCAGCCGCGGCGGCGTCGACTCGTGGGCCAACCTCGTGGGCTGCTGCGTGCGGTGCAACAACGTCAAGGGCAGCCGGACGCCGGAGGAGATGGGCTGGACGCTGCGCTCCCGGCCCTACACCCCACGCGGCAGCGCGTGGGTGGTCAAGGGCGCCGACCAGCGCGACCCGGCGTGGGAGGAGTACCTCGTCGCCGCCTGAGCGTGCAGCCGGGCGGCCCGGCGCCCACGATCGACCGGGTGAGCGCACCCCCCACCCGTCCCGAGCTCGCCGGCACCTTCGGCATGGTGTCGACCACGCACTGGCTCGCCACCGCCGTCGGGCAGTCCGTGCTCGAGCGCGGCGGCACCGCCCCCGACGCCGCGGCGGCCGCCGGCTTCGCGCTGCAGGTCGTCGAGCCGCACCTCAACGGCCCCGCCGGTGAGGTGCCGATCCTGCTCGCCCCGCCCGGGCAGCCCGTGCAGGTGCTGTGCGGGCAGGGCGTCGCGCCCGCGGCGGCGACCCCCGAGGCGTTCGAGGCGCTCGGTCTGGACCACGTGCCGGGCACCGGGCTGCTCGCCGCCACCGTGCCGGGGTCGTTCGGGGCGTGGGCGCTGCTCGTGCAGCGCTGGGGCACGTGGTCGGTCGCCGACGTCCTCGCCCCGGCGATCGCCCTGGCCGCCGACGGCGCGCCCGTGCTCGACCGGGTCGAGGCGACGCTGTCGCGTACCGCGGCGCACCTGCGCGCGCACTGGCCGACCTCGGCGGCGACCTACCTCGTGGGCGACGGCCCGGACGGCGTGCCCGTCGCGGGGGAGCTGCTGCGCCTGCCGGCGCTCGCCGACACCTACCGGCGCGTGGTCGAGGCGGCCGGCACCGGTGGGCACGAGGAGCAGTGGGAGCGCGCCAGGGCCGCGTGGTACTCCGGCTTCGTCGCGGAGGCCGTCGACGACTTCTGCCGCACCACCGAGTGGCTGGACTCCAGCGGCGAGGTCCACGGCGGACTGCTCACCGGCGACGACCTCGCCGCCTGGCGCGCCACCGTCGAGGAGCCCGCGACGCTCGACCTGCCGCAGCACCCCGGCGTGACGGTCTGCAAGACCGGGGCCTGGGGTCAGGGCCCGGTCATGCTGCAGGTCCTCGGCGTGCTCGGGGCGCTCGGCGTGGGCAGCGGGCCGCTCGCCGACGCCGAGGGCCGCGAGGACCCGGCGTGGCTGCACGCCTGGGCGGAGGCGACGAAGCTCGCGCTCGCCGACCGCGAGGCGTGGTTCGGCGACTCCGGCGACACCCCGCCCCCGCTCGCGGACCTGCTCGACCACGCCTACCTCGCCGAGCGCTCGCGGCTGATCGGTGAGGCGGCGGACACCGGGGCCGACGGCCTGCGCCCGGGGAGCCCGGGCGGGCGCAGCCCCGTGCTCCCGCTCGCCGTGACCCGGCGGTGGGAGGCGTGGCGCGACGGCACCGCCGAGGCCGGCGCCGCGGTCGGCGCCGGTGAGCCGACCGTCGACCGGGGACGGGGTGCCGCGGCCGCCGCCGACGGCAGCACGCGCGGCGACACCGTCCACCTCGACGTCGTCGACCGCTGGGGCACGGTGGTGTCGGCGACCCCGAGCGGCGGCTGGCTGCAGTCCAGCCCGGTCGTGCCCGCGCTCGGCTTCCCGCTCGGCACGCGCGGGCAGATGTTCCGCGTCGAGCGCGGCCTGCCCGCCACCCTGCGCCCGGGCCGGCGCCCGCGCACGACCCTGTCGCCGACCCTCGTGCTGCGCGACGGCGTGCCGTGGCTCGGCCTCGGCACGCCGGGCGGCGACCAGCAGGACCAGTGGACGACGGTGTACCTCGCGCGCGTGCTCGCCGCGGCGCACCACGGCCGCCGGACCGGTGAGCCACCGTCGCGGCTCACGCCGCTGCAGGCCCTGCTCGACGAGCCGATGCTCCACACCGACCACGCCCCGAGCTCGTTCCACCCGCGCGCGGCCGAGCCGGGCTCGCTGCTGCTGGAGGACCGCTTCGCCCCGCACGTCGTGGCGGACCTGCGCCGTCGGGGGCACCGCGTCGCCCTCGGCGACGGCTGGCAGCTCGGCCGGACGTGCGTCGTGGGCGTCGAGCACGGGGTGCTCCGCGCCGCGGCCAACGCCCGCGGCGCCCAGGGGTACGCCGCCGGGCGCTGACGAGGCGGCGGGACACCCGAGCCGTCGCAGATCCCGGACGGTGCGGTCGTCCTCTGTCACACTCGAGAGCCTGATGACCCCCCACACCACCGGCCCCGGCTCCCCCCGTCCACCCGGTGCGCCCGCCGCCTCCCCGGTGCGCCGCGGTCGTCGGCGGGCGCACCCGGCCGCCGTCGTGGCCGCCGGGCTCCTCGCGCTCGGGGCTCTCGCGGGCTGCGCGGAGGCCGAGCAGGTCGCGCGCACCGCGGTCGAGGACGCCGCCCGTGAGGCCGTCGTGGAGGCGACGGCCGGTGCGGGTGAGGTCGGCAGCGCACAGGCGCGCGAGCAGGCGCGCGACGCCGTCGACGACGCCCTCGCCCAGGTACCGGGCACGTGCCGCGACCTCCTGCGGGTGCCGGAGGCCACGCGCGAGGAGTACGCGCTGCAGGTGCTGCGCGGGTTCTGGCTGTCGGAGCTCACGACGCAGGACCCGCCCACGGAGACCGCGGAGGCCTTCGCGGAGGCCGTCGCGGTGCGCTGCGAGGACTCCCTGGAGACGGCCGGCTCCGACGTCATCACCGAGGTGTGGGAGACCGGGGAGTTCGCCCCCGGCGGGTGAGCCCTCGCGGCCCGCGCCTCAGCGGACCGTGACGGTCGTCTGGTCCACGAGCAGCGCCGGGTCGAGCACCCCGTCGGCCTCGCCGTCGGACTCGTCCGGCACGCGCACCCGGAACGTGTACGTCCCGGCCGGCAGCGCCACCGGCACGTTGAATGTGTCGAACTGCCCGTTCGCGCCGGTCACCGCGGTGCCGGACGCGCGGACGGTGCCGTTCTGCACGACCTCCCACAGCAGCGTCCCCTCCGGTGCGCTGCCCACGCCGGCGAACACGGTGGTGCCGACCGAGGCCGTGCTGATCGACGGGGCGCGCAGCTCGACCTGGCGGCCGCCTGCGGGGACGGTGACGGCGTCGGGGCTGCGGCCCTCGCGCGTGACGACGACCGTCGCCCCGGAGTCGGACTGCTGCTCGACGGTGATCGTCGTCGCGCCGCTCGCGGTCCGCAGCGTCGTGCCGCGGCGCAGCGCCGACGCCCAGTCCGAGGTACGGGTGCCGGAGGTCACCGAGCCGTCCAGCAGGACGCTCTGCCGGGCGCTGACCGGGCTGCGCCGGGTCACCACGACACCGGCGTCCAGGCCGCGGCTGTTGCTGCCGAGCCAGGCGTCCCAGCCGCTCGCCACCCGGTACTCCACGTAGTACGTGGCCGCGCCCTCGTCGATGCGCAGCACGCGCAGGCCCTCGCCGGTCTGCGGCACGAGGTGCACCCGGACCGGCTCGGAGGTGACGAGGCGCTCGGTGGAGCGCAGCACGCCGAGCGCGTCGGCGTTGGGTGCGGCGAGGGACCCGAGGTTCGACCACGACACGCCCATGACGTCGTAGTAGTTGCGGTACTCGTGGTGGCTGCAGCCGCTCTGCCAGGCGCCCGAGGCGTACGTGCCGTCGGAGCGGTCGGTGCACAGCAGGCCGTTCGCGTGCCCGAGGCCGAGGTTGTGGCCGAGCTCGTGGGCGACGATCGACGGCATGGGCGTGCCGACCCAGGCGCGCCCGCCGCTGTCGGGGCTGGAGCCGACGGTGCCGAGGCCCGACCCGCACCCGTTCGCCGACGGGATGTAGAGCAGCAGGTGCCGGCGCGTGCCGCCGGTCCAGCCGACCTTGGCCGCGACCTCGTTCCACACGTCGAAGGCCTCCGAGCACGGCGAGGCGAACGACGTCCAGCCGACGGCGCGGACCACGCGGAAGCCGCGCTGGCCGCGGGTCTGCTGCTGCCAGTACGTGTTCGCGCCCCGGCCGACGACGTCGGTGAGCGTCGCGGTGGTCGTGCCGTCGCGCGTGCCCTTCGCCGGGTAGGCGAGCACGACCGTGACCTCGTGCTCCAGCGTGGCCGCCGCGGCCCCGAACACGTCGGTGCTGCCCTCGCCGAACTCCACCGCCCCCGCCGCGAGGACGGGCTCCTCGACGCGCTCGACGGCGGTGACCGGGTGCGGCAGGTCCGCGCCGGCGCGCGACCCGAGCCGGGCGGTCACCCGCGCGCCCTCGGGCGCGTCGGCCACGGCCGTCGGCTCGACCCGGTAGGCGGTGCCGTCCTCGCCCTCGAGCCACGTCTCCGGCAGGTGGGCGTCGTCGTGCCCCGCGCCGTCGCCGTCGACCCAGACCCGCACGAGCGTGCCGGTGACGGTCCCGGGCGCGGCCTCGCGGAAGGGCGCCGGCGCGGTGGGGACCGAGTTCCCGGGGGTGGTCGGGGTGGTCGGGGCGGTCGGGGTGGTCGATGGCGCCGGCGAGGCCGGGGCGGTGGCCGGGGCGGCGGCCGGGGTCGCTGCCACCGGCCCCGGGACGGCCGGGGGCGGGACGACCGGCGGTCCGGCGGCGGGGGCCGGGCCGGCGTCACCGGGTGCGGGCCGCTCCGAACGGTCACCGCCCGGTCCGCCGGCGGCGACGACGACCGCGTCTGCGCCGCCCGCCCCGGTCCCGGTGCCGGACCGCAGCGCGAGCGCGCGGTCGTCGCCGACGGACGGCGTGGCCGCGGCGCCGGAGGAGCCTCCGCGGCCGGGTCCGGCGTACGACGCCGCCGCCACGGGGGCGCCCTCGGGCGCCTCGGCGTCACGGGAGACCCCGGGCACGACGAGCGAGGCCACGAGGACGGCGAGCGCGGCGGCTGCCCCCAGCGGACGTCGGTGCACGAGGTCGCCTCCTGTCGTGGCCGGGCCGGGTGCCCGGGTCGCACGAGAGGCGTCGTCGCCGCGCGGGGTCGCGTTGAGGGGCGCCTCGACCGCTCACACGGGCGCGTCACCGGACGGCGGAGGCCGGGAGCGTCGGCGCGACGCTGCGTGAGCGGGGGACGGGCGGCCGGGGCCGGGGTGCGGCGTCCGGGTGAGCACGTCGACGGCGCTGCGTCGTGCCGGTCGGGCGGCGCGACGAGCGGGCGAAGGCGCGACCGGGCGGGACGCGCCGACCCGCCCTCCCTGTGCCGGGAGGGCCGGGACGTGGTGGGCTGGTGCCATGACACGCAGCGACGCCCTCGTGCTCTTCGGGGCCACCGGGGACCTGGCGTTCAAGAAGCTCTTCCCCGCGCTGTACGAGCTGCAGGCCAAGGGCCGCCTCGGCGTCCCCGTCATCGGGGTGGCGCTCAGCGAGGGCGACGACGACATGCTGCGGGCCCGCGCCCGCGCCTCGCTGGAGGCCCACCACCGCTCGGCGGTCGACCCGGCGGTGCTCGACGCGCTGTGCGGGCAGCTGCGCTACGTGCAGGGCGACTACCTCAAGGACGCCACGTACGAGTCGCTGTGCGCGACGCTCGGCGACGCCGAGCGGCCGGCCCACTACCTCGCGATCCCGCCCTCGCTGTTCCCGACGGTCGTCAAGGAGCTCGCCGAGCACGACCTCGACACGGGGGCCAGGGTCATCGTGGAGAAGCCCTTCGGGCGCGACCTCGACAGCGCCCGGGAGCTCAACGCCGCCATCGGCAGCGTGTTCGCCGAGGACCAGGTGTTCCGCATCGACCACTACCTCGGCAAGGAGACGGTCGAGAACCTCCTCACGTTCCGCTTCGCGAACTCGCTCTTCGAGCCGGTGTGGAACCGGGACCACGTCGCCAGCGTCCAGATCACGATGTCGGAGGCCTTCGGCGTCGCGGGCCGCGGCGCCTTCTACGACTCGGTCGGCGCGGTCCGCGACGTCGTGCAGAACCACCTCCTGCAGATCGTCTGCGTGCTCGCGATGGAGCCGCCCGCCGGCGGGGGCGCCGACCCGCTGCGCGACGAGAAGGTGAAGGTGCTCCGGGCGATGCGCCAGGTCACCGCCGACGACGTCGTCTTCGGGCAGTTCGACGGCTACCTCGACGAGGACGGCGTGAAGCCGGACTCGCAGGTCGAGACCTACGCGGCCCTGCGCCTGTCCATCGACTCCTGGCGCTGGTCCGGCGTGCCGTGGTTCGTGCGCACGGGCAAGTCGATGGCCGGCACCGCGCTGGAGGCGGTCGTCGAGCTCAAGCCGACACCGACCCTGCTCTTCGCGGGGGAGTCCGCGCCGCGACCGCACCCCAACCTCATCCGCTTCCGCCTCGGCGGGGTCGGCGGGGTGTCGGTGTCGATCGAGGCCAAGCGTCCCGGACGGACCTTCGCCACCAAGCCCATCGACCTGCGGGTCGACTTCGAGCGCAGCCTCGGCGAGCCCGACGACGCCTACGAGCGCCTGCTCGACGACATCCTCGACGGCAACCAGCGCCGGTTCGCGCGGCAGGACACCGTGGAGGAGGCGTGGCGGGTCGTCGAGCCGCTGCTCGGCTCCAGCATCCCGGTGTACCCGTACGCGCCCGGCACGATGGGGCCGAACGAGGCCGGCCGGCTCCTGTCGACGGGCCTGCACTGGTACGACCCGGCGTGAGCGGGCGGGGCGACGGCATGGCGCGGGGCGCCGCCGGGTACACCGACGGCATGCCCCGCGCCCACACCGACGAACGGAACCCGACGAGCGACCTCGGTCCGACGACCGACGCCGACGTCCCCGAGGTGGACCGCAGCCAGTGGCGCTCGTGGCGCAAGGACCGCTGGAGCGACCACTTCGGCCGGCTGGCGCTGCGCAGCGGCCAGGCGCTCCTCGTCCTCGTCGCCTTCATCCTCCTCGCGTACGCGCTCATCTTCCTGCGGGTCGTCGTCATCCCCGTGCTCCTCGCCGTCGTCATCGCGGCGGCGCTGTGGCCGATCGTCGCCTGGCTGGGCCGACGGGGCCTGCCGCGTGCGCTGTCGGTGCTCGTCACCCTGCTCGCGGCCTTCGCCATCATCGGCGGGGTCTTCACCCTCGTCGGCACCGCGGTCGCCGACCAGGCCGACGAGCTGACCGAGGGCGTGTCCGGCGGCCTGCAGGAGCTGCAGGACCTCGGCGAGAACCTGCCGTTCGGCCTCACGCGCGCCGACGTCGACCAGCTCGTGCAGCAGGGTCGCGACGCCCTGCAGGGCGCGCAGATCGGCTCGGGCGTGCTGAGTGGCGCGACGGTGGCGGCGAACATCGCGACGGGCTTCGTGCTCGCGCTCTTCGTCCTGTTCTTCGTGCTCAAGGACGGCGAGACGATCTACCGCTGGATCCGCGAGCAGCTCCCGGCGAGCACCCACGAGCGGGTCGACGCCGTGAGCGACCACTCGCTGCACGTGCTCGGCAGCTACGTGCGCGGCACCGCGCTCATCGCCTTCGTCGACGCGACCGGTATCGGCATCGCGCTGCTGATCCTCGACGTGCCGCTCGCGCTGCCGCTCGCGCTCATCACCTTCATCGCCTCGTTCGTGCCCATCGTCGGCGCGGTGTCCGCGGGCCTGCTCGCCGCGCTCGTGGCGCTCGTGTCCAACGGCCCGGTCAACGCCCTGCTCGTGGTCGCGGCGATCGTCGTCGTGCAGCAGGTCGAGGGGAACATCCTCCAGCCGTTCATCCAGGGCAAGGCGCTCAAGCTCCACCCGCTCGCGATCCTGCTGGCGGTCGCGGCCGGCACGATCGCGGCGGGCATCATCGGCGCGATCCTCGCGGTGCCGCTGCTGGCGGTGGCGTGGGGCGCCGTCACGGTGCTGCGGGGCCTGCGGACCGAGCGCGACGGGCCCGTCCACGTCCACAGCCACCGCCACTCCGGCGACACCGGTCCCGGCCACGGCGGTCCGCCGGAGGTCGCGACGGGCCACGCCCACGGCGTGGAGGTGCGCGACCGGGACGGGTCCGGGGACGGGTCCGGGGACGAGTCCCGAGACGGGACGAGGGACGAGAGCGCACCGGCGCACGGCCGCGACGAGGCGCGCAGCGGGGGCCGCACCGACCGCGCTTGACCCTCACGCCGCGTGAGCCCGCACGCTCCTGCCCATGAGGAGCACGATGGCGGACGTGAGCGGCGCGCAGCACGAGCACGTCGACCCGGCCCCGGACGACGGGCTGACCGTCGGACCGGCCGCCCGGGTGGTCGGCACGACCGTGCGCGCGCTGCACCACTACGACGCCATCGGCCTCGTCCACCCCGGCGGCAGGACGCCTGCGGGGTACCGCGTGTACCTCGAGGCCGACCTCGACCGGCTGCGGCGGGTGCTCGTGCTCCGCGAGCTCGGGTTCCCGCTGCAGGACGTGGCCACGCTCCTCGCCGCGCGCGACGACGGGGACGAGGACGGCGTGCTGCGCCTGGTCACCGACCAGCTCGCCGCCGTGGACGCGCGCATCGACCGCCTGCAGCAGGTGCGGGCGGCGCTGACGAGGGAGAGGGAGGCGCACGTGAGCGGCGTCAGGTTGACCCAGGACGAGAAGCGCGAGCTGTTCGGCACGACCTGGGTCGAGAACGAGGAGGACTACGCCCGCGAGGCCGAGGAGCGCTGGGGCGCCACCGACGCCTGGCGGACCTCGCGCGAGCGGACGAGCCGGTACACGAAGGCGGACTGGGAGCAGGTGAAGGCGGAGGCCGACGGCATCAACGCCCGCTTCGTCGCCCTCATGGCGGCCGGCGAGCCGGCCGACGGCGAGGCGGCGCGGGCGGTCGCCGAGGAGCACCGGCAGCACATCGGCCGGCGCTTCTACGACTGCCCACCGGAGATGCACGCCGGTCTCGGGCGGATGTACGTGGCGGACGAGCGGTTCACGGCCACGTACGAGGCGCTCGCGCCCGGTCTCGCGCAGTACGTGTCGACGGCGCTGCAGGCCAACGCGGCCGGCCGCTGACGGCGGTCCGGGGGGTGGACCCGGCGTCCACCCCCCGGGACCGCCCGTACCATCGGCGCATGCCCGTCGACCCCTGGGGTTTCACCAAGGTGCCGCGACAGGACGTGCCCAAGCGCCCTGTCGAGCTGCGGCTGCTGGACTACAAGCCCGTCTACGAACGCCCGGACGAGGAGTCCGTGCGCGCGCAGGCGCGCCGCTGCATGGGCTGCGGCGTGCCGTTCTGCCACCAGGGCTGCCCGCTGGGGAACCTCATCCCGGAGTGGAACGAGCTCGTGCTCGACGCGGACTGGCGCCGCGCCATCGACCGGCTCCACGCGACGAACAACTTCCCGGAGTTCACCGGCTGGCTGTGCCCTGCGCCGTGCGAGGCGGCCTGCGTGCTCGCGATCGGCGACGACCCGGTCTCCATCAAGCAGATCGAGCTGTCGATCATCGACCGGGCGTGGGACGCCGGCTGGGTCGTCCCGCAGCCGCCGGAGCGCATGACGAGCCAGACCGTCGCGGTCGTCGGCTCCGGACCGGCCGGCCTCGCCGCCGCGCAGCAGCTGACGCGCTCCGGCTACACCGTCGTGGTCTACGAGAAGTCGGACGAGGTCGGCGGCCTCCTCCGCTACGGGATCCCCGACTTCAAGATGCCGAAGACCGCGATCGACCGGCGCATCGCCCAGATGGAGGCGGAGGGCACGCGCTTCGTCACCGGCGTCGACGTCGGCAGCGAGGCCATGCCCGTCTCCCGGCTGCGCCGCCGCTTCGACGCGGTCGTGCTCGCCGTGGGTGCGCTGCGCCCTCGTGACCTCGAGGTCGACGGCCGTGACCTCGACGGCGTCGTGCAGGCGATGGACTACCTGCCGGAGGCCAACCGCTACGTGGCCGGCAAGCAGGAGGCCGTGCCGGTGTCCGCCGAGGGCAAGCACGTCGTCGTCATCGGCGGCGGCGACACCGCCGCGGACTGCCTCGGGACCGCCAACCGCCAGGGCGCGGCGTCGGTGACGGTGCTCGACCACAACCCCACCCCGCCCGTGGTCCGCGACCCGCTCGCCAACCCGTGGCCGCAGTGGACCCGTATCCACCGCAAGAGCCCCGCCCACGAGGAGGGCGTCGAGGAGTCGTGGGCGACGCAGACGGTGTGCTTCGTCGGCGACGGGACCGGTCGCGTCACGCACGTGCGCGTGCGGACGGTGGAGCGGCGCTTCGACGAGTCAGGCGTCCGGTCGTTCCACCCGGTCGAGGGCTCCGAGCGCGACCTGCCCGCCGACCTCGTCCTCCTCGCGACGGGCTTCGTCGGCACCGGCGCGGACGACCTGCTCGGCGGGGCCGGTGTCGACGTGGTCGGCGAGCGCGGCACCGTGCGGGTCGACGACCGCTGGTCGACGAGCACGGAGGGCGTCTTCGCGTGCGGCGACGCCACGCGCGGCGCCAGCCTGGTCGTGTGGGCGATCGCCGACGGCCGGGCGTGCGCGGCGGCCGTCGACCGGGCGGTCCGGGGCAGCACGCGACTGCCGGCGCCCGTCGGGCCGCACGACCGGGCGCTCTGATCGCCGCGGCGCAGGAGCCCGCCGTCCCCGCGGCCCGGGCCGCCGGGGGCGAGGACCTCCCGGCGCCCGCCGCCCCGGCGGAGCACCGCGGCCTCGCGCTGCTGCTCGTGACGGCCGGGGTCGCGCACCTCGCCCGCCCGCGGGTGTTCGACTCCCTCGTCCCGCCCTGGCTGCCGCCGTCCCGCCGGTTCTGGACCGTCGCGAGCGGCCTGGCGGAGGTGGGCACGGGCCTCGCGGTGGCCCACCCCCGCACGCGGCGTGCCGGCGGGCTCGCGGCCGCGGCGCTCTTCGTCGGGGTGTTCCCGGGCAACCTCTGGATGGCGTGGCGCTGGCGGCACCGCCCGTGGCCGCAGCGGGCGGCGGCGTACGCGCGCCTACCGCTGCAGGCGCCGCTCGTCGCGTGGGCCGTCCGCGTCCACCGGTCGGCCGCCCCACGCGGCTGAGTCCCGCGCCGTCGCGAGGACGCCGACCGCGACGGTCGGCGCGACGGCCGCCACGGCGAGCGCGCCCGGCAGGCCGAGCAGGTCGCCCAGCCCGCCGACGAGCGCCGAGCCGAGCGCGGAGCCGGTGAAGAACACGAGGGTGAACAGCCCGAGCGCGGCGCCGCGCACCCGCGGCTCCACCGCCGCGGCGACCGAGCCGACGAGCGAGGGCTGCGCGAGGGCGTAGCCGGTGGACAGCCCGACGAAGCCCGCCCCCGCCAGCCACGGCGACACCCCGACCCCCGCGGACACGAGAGCGCCGACCGCGGACAGCGCGAGGCCGAGGAGCGCCGTGCCACGGCGGCCGAGCCGCCCGATGACGCGCGCGCTGTTGAACGAGACCGCCGCGCCGAGCAGCGCCCCGGGCAGCAGCAGCAGCCCGTTCTGCATGGGGTCCCAGCCCCGCCCGGCGAGCACGAGCGGGACGGCGACGAGACCGGCGAAGTACACCGTCGGCATGGCCGCGGCCGCCACGCCCGCCCGGACCACCACGTCCTCGCGGACGACCGCGAGCGGGACGAAGCCCTCCGGCAGCCCACGCACCCGCAGCACGAGCGCGAGGAGCAGCGGCGGCGCGAGCACGGCACCGGCGAGGGTGAGGACGCCGGGGTCGCCGAGCGTCTGCACGACCACGAGGAGCGAGGCGGCGGTCGCGGCGACGAGGCCGGCCCCGACGGCGTCGACGCGCACCCCCGTGCCGCGCGACGGCGCGAGCCGGTAGGCCACCGGCAGCAGCGCGAGCGCGAGGACCGGCAGCAGCACCGACCCGCGCCAGCCGACGAGCACGCCGACCGCCCCGCCGAGCAGCGGCCCGAGGCTCGTGAGCACGAGCGTGACGGAGTTCGTCCGGCCCAGCGCCACCGTCCGGTCGTCGCCGTCGTAGCGCGCGGACAGGGTCGTCGTGGTGAGCACGGGCACCGCCCCGGCCCCGAGGCCCTGCAGCAGCCGCCCGAGCAGCAGCAGCCAGAAGCTCGGCGCGAGCGCGGCCAGGGCCGCGCCGAGGGCGAGCAGCGTGACCCCGACGAGGTACGGGGTCCGGGTGCCGACCGAGTCCGCCACCCGCCCCCACACCGCGGTCGACGCCGCGAGCATCAGCGCGAAGGACGTGAGCACCCACGCGCTGCCCGCCGTGGAGAGCCCGAGGCCGGCGGACAGGGGCCCGAGGACGACGCTCGTCGCCGACGTCCCCATCGCCGACAGCCCCCACAGCAGGCCGAGACCCACCGCCGCCCGGGTCGGGGACCACACGGACTCCTCGGTTCGGGTGGGCACCGTCCGATCCTGGGACCTGGGTCCTGCGGCGGCGACCCGGACCGGTGCCATGCTCGGGGGGTGAGCCCTGACGCAGGCCCGGCCGCGGGCACGTCCCCACCCGCCCCCGGTCGCCCCGTCGTCTGCGTGGTGGGCGCCGGCCCCGGGCTCGGCCTCGCCGCCGCGCGCGCGTTCGCCCGCGACGGCTACGACGTCGCGCTCGTCGGCCGCAGCGCCGACACCCTCGAGCGCCTCGCGGGCGAGGTGGAGCAGGCGGCGCCGGTCGACGTCGGCTGGGCGCCGGTCGACGTCGCCGACCCCGACGCGCTCACCGCGGCGCTGCAGCGGTTCGTCGCGCACACCGGGCGCCTCGACGTGCTGCACCACAACGTGAGCGTCTACCGGTCGGGCGGGGTCGAGGACGTCACGGCCGAGCAGCTGCTCGCCGACGTCGCCGTCGGTACCGCGAGCCTGCTGAGCGCCGTGCGCGCGGTGCTCCCCGCGCTGGCCGACGCCCGGGGCAGCGTGCTCGTCACCGGCAGCGGCGCCGCCGACCGGCCGGACGCCGGGGCGCTCACGCTCGGCGTGCAGAAGGCGGGCGTGCGGGCGCTGCTGCAGGCCCTCGCACCCGGCCTGCGCGAGCGGGGGGTGCACGCCGCCACGCTCACGGTGCACGGCGTGCTGCGCGAGGGCACCGCCTTCGACCCCGCCCGCGTCGCGGAGCGGCTCGTGGGCCTCGCGGCCCGTCGTCACGACGACCCGGCCACGTGGCAGCCCGTCCACGACCTGCGCGCGGCCGGGGAGGACGCCGCGTGAGCGCCGACCTGCACGACCCGCGTCCCGCCGCGGCGGAGCGCGCCGGCGGGGACGACCGGGCGTTCCCGCGGCTGCTGCCGTGGGTGCTGACGGTCGCGGGCGGCCTCGGCCTGCTCTCGGCGCTCGACCTGTCCTACGAGCGGCTGCTGCTGGCCACCGACCCCGACTACCGCCCCTCGTGCTCGTTCAACCCGCTGCTCGACTGCGGCGCGGTCGCGAGCTCGGACCAGGCGAGCGCCTTCGGCGACTTCCCCAACACCCTGCTCGGGGTCGCGGCCTTCGCCGTCGTCGTCACGCTCGGGGTGCTCGCCCTGCTCGGCGTGCGACTGCCGCGCCCGGTCCGGCTCGGGCTGCAGGTCGGCGTGCTCGTCGGGTTCGCCTTCGTGCAGTGGCTCGTGCACGTGAGCGTGTTCCAGCTCGGCGTCCTCTGCCCGTACTGCATGGTCGTGTGGGTCTGCACCGTCACGCTGTTCTCCTACGTCACGCTCGCGAACGCCGCCGACGGCGTGCTCGGCGCGCGCCTCGCGCGCAGCCCGCTCGTGCGCACGCTCGTGATCGCCCACCCCGTGCCCGTCGTGCTGTGGGTCGCGGCGGTCGCCGCCCTGGTCGGCGTGGTGTTCGCCGACCAGTGGGCCCTCATGCTCTGAGGGCGGCCTCCCGGGCCCGACGGCGCCGGCCGCGCCCGGCCGTGCGGACGAGCGCGACGGCGAGCACGCCGAGCAGCACGAGCACGAGGACGGGCAGGAGCAGGGCGGCGAGCGAGAGCCCGACGGCGAGCCCGTCCTCCGCGGTGGAGGCGACGGGGGCGCCGAGCCCGGCCGTCGTCGTGTTGACCACGGCGCGCCCGCCCGCCTTGAGGAGGTGGACGACGAGCGCGATCGCCGCGCCCACCGCGACGGGCACCCACTCCCCGGAGGACACCCAGCCGGACGGGTCCTCGACCAGGGACACCGAGCCGGTGCCCGCTCCCACGGCGAGACCTCCCGAGACGGGCCGCACGACGGTCTGCAGCAGGTCGTTGACGTGGTCGAGGCCCGGCACCTTGTCCGCCGTCACCTCCACGACGAGCAGGACCGCGAGCACGCCGAGCGCCCACGGGTCCGCGAGCCACGCCCAGCCGGCCGGCAGGGCGAACAGCTCGGTGTACCGGGCGAGCAGCCCGAGCGCGAGCAGCGGGACGTACGCGTTGAGCCCGGCCGCCGAGGCGAGCCCGAGCGCGGTCAGCACCTCCATGCCGCCACCTCCCTGACGCCCAGGGTACGGCGGTCCGCGCGCCGAGGCCGGGCCCGAGGGGTCGCTCCGGGGCCGGGCTACAGCCGGCCGGCGTCCACCACGCGGCGCAGGAACTGCTGCGTGCGCGGCTGCGTGGGGGAGCGCAGCACCTGCTCCGGCGGGCCCTCCTCGCACACCCGGCCGCCGTCGAGGAACACGACGTGGTCGGCGACGCGGCGGGCGAAGCCCATCTCGTGCGTCGCCATGAGGATCGTCGCGCCACCCTCCGCGAGCTCGCGGACGAGAGCGAGCACCTCGCCGACGAGCTCGGGGTCCAGCGCGCTCGTCACCTCGTCGAGCAGGAGCACCCGCGGCTCGACCGCCACGGCCCGTGCGATCGCGGCCCGCTGCTGCTGCCCGCCCGACAGCCGGTCCGGGTACGCGTCGGCCTTGTCGGCGAGCCCGACCCGCTCGAGCAGCGCCGTCGCGCGCGCGTCCGCCTCGGCGGGGTCGACGCCGTGCACGACGCGAGGGGCGAGGGTGATGTTCTGCCGCACCGTCATGTGGGGGAAGAGGTTGTACGCCTGGAACACGACCCCGTAGCGGGACCGGACGGCGTCCGCGTCGGCGTCCGGGTCGGTGACGTCCTCCCCGTCGAGCAGGACCTGCCCGTCGGTGACGGGCTCGAGCAGCGCCGCGCACCGCAGCAGCGTCGACTTGCCCGAGCCGGACGAGCCGATGAGCGCGACGACCTCGTGCTCGCCGACCGTCACGTCGACCCCGTGCAGGACCGGCGTGTCGTCGTAGTGCTTGACGAGGTGGCGCACGTCGAGGACCACCGGGCGCCCGCGCGTCGGCCCCTGCGGCAGGTGCCCGCTCACAGCACCGCCCCCGCCTGCTCCCGGCGCGTGGCCCGGACGCTCACCCAGTCCGCCAGCCGGGCCGTCGGCACGCTGAGCAGCACGAAGAGCAGCGCCGCGACGACGTAGGGGGTGAAGTTGAACTCCTGCAGCGAGGCGATCTGGGCGGCGCGGACGGCGTCGACCGCCCCGAGGATGGAGATGAGCCCGACGTCCTTCTGCATGGCGACGAAGTCGTTGAGCAGCGGCGGCGTGACCCGGCGCACCGCCTGCGGCAGCACGACCAGGCGCATCGACTGCCCGTACGTGAGGCCCAGGGAGCGCGCCCCGAGCCGCTGGCTCGGGTGGACGGTGTCGATGCCGGCGCGGAACACCTCGCTGACGTACGCCGAGTACGTGAGGACGATGGCGGCGGTGCCGAGCACGACGACGCTGATCCGGCCGTCGGTGAAGCGGAGCGCGGGCACGCCGTAGCCGATGAGGTAGAGCAGCACGATGAGCGGGACGCCGCGGAACAGGTCGACGTAGACCGTCGCGAGGACCCGCAGCGGCAGGAAGACGGGCCCTCGCAGGGTCCGCAGGAGCGCCACGACGAGCGCGAGGACGACGGTGAGGACCGCCGCGACCGCGAGCACGCGGACGTTGAGCCACAGCCCGTCCGCGATCTCCGGCAGGTACCGCCAGGCGATGACCGGGTCGAGGAACGACTGCTGCACCCGCGGCCAGCCGGGGGCCGTGGTGACGGCGAGCCACAGCGCCACGGCGAAGACGAGCGTCGACACGAGCGCCGTCGCGGTGGAGCGGCGGGAGCGCCGCGCCCGGACGGTGCGGCGGTCCCGCTCCAGCTGTGTCGGCTGGTACGTCACCCCAGCTCGGGGGCGCCGGCGGCGTCGGCGAGCCACTCCTGCTCGAGCGCGTCGAGCGTGCCGTCGGCCTCGAGGGAGTCCACCGCGGCGCTCACGCAGTCCGTCAGGGGGCTGCCCAGGTCGAGCACCATGCCGAACTGCTCGGGGTCGTCGCCGAGCTCGGGGAGCTGGCCGACCACCACGCCGTCGTCGAGCTGCGCCGCCGTGACGAAGAACGCCGTCGGGAGGTCGACGACGATCGCGTCGACCTGCCCGTTCTGCAGCGCCGTGACGGCGTCCTCGTTGCTGTTGAACACCTGGGGCTGCAGCGTCGGGCCGATCAGCTGCTCGACCGCCTCGAGGCTCGTCGTGCCGACCTGCGCGCCGAAGAGGACCTCCCCGAGCTGCGCGAGCGACGTCGCGCCCTCCGCCGGGCTGCCGGCGGTCGCGACGACCGTCTGGCGCACGTCGTAGTACGGGCTGGAGAAGTCGACGGCCGCGCGGCGCTCCTCGGTGATGGAGAACTGGTTGATGGCGACGTCGAAGTCCTTCGGCCCGGGGGCGATCGCCGCCTCGAAGGGCACGCGCACCCACGTCACCTCGTCCTCGGCATAGCCGAGCCGCTCCGCGACGGCGTAGGCCACGGCCGACTCGTAGCCCTCGCCGTTCGTCGGGTCGTCGTCGACCATCCACGGCTCGAACGCGGGCTCGCTCGTCGCCATGGTGAGCGTGCCGGCCGTCAGGGTGTCCAGCGAGGCGGGGTCGCAGCCGTCGAGGCCGGCGGCACCGGCCGCGGCGTCGGTGGCGTCGGTGGCGGCGTCGTCGGCGGGCTCGCTGTCGGCGACGGCGGTGGCCTCGGGGGCGGTCGTGGCGTCCGCGGCGCCGTCGTCGCCGCCGCAGGCGGCGAGCGCGAGCACGGAGACGCCGGCCAGCACGAGCGGCCGGGCGAGCGGGGACAGGGGACGGCTCACGGGGACCTCCGGAGGCGGCGCGCAGGGTGGGTGCTGTCGCGCGCGGACGCGGGACAGCGCATCATCGCAGCAGAGCGGGACACCCGACCGGGCGATCCGCCGGGCGGGACGGGCCGTTAGGCTGGGCCATCGCCGGACCACAGGCGTCGACGACGACGCCCTGACGGATGAGGTGAGACCGCGGTGGCCCACTACCGCACCATGGGGGACGTGCCGCCGAAGCGGCACACGCAGCACCGGGACGGCTCCGGCCGCCTCTACCACGAGGAGCTCATGGGCGAGGAGGGCTTCTCCTCCGACTCCTCCCTGCTGTACCACGTGGGGGTGCCGTCGGCGCTGGTCGACGCCCGTCCGTGGCGGCTGCCCGACCAGTCCACCGTGCCGAACTCCCCGCTCCTCCCGCGCCACCTGCGCCTGCACGAGCTCTTCCCCGGCGGCAGCGGCACCGAGGCCACGCAGGTGGCCGACGTCGACGTCGTCACCGGGCGCCGGCTCGTGCTCGGCAACGCCGACGTACGGCTGTCGTACGTCGTCGCCGCGGCCGACTCGCCGCTGTACCGCAACGCCGTCGGCGACGAGTGCGTGTACGTCGAGCGCGGCGCCGCCCGCGTCGAGACGGTGTTCGGGCACCTCGACGCCCGCGAGGGCGACTACGTGCTCCTGCCGCGGGGCACGACCCACCGCTGGCTGCCCGTCGACACCGCCGCCAACGGCCCGCTGCGCGCGTACTGCATCGAGGCGAACAGCCACGTCGCGCCGCCCAAGCGGTACCTCTCCCGGTACGGGCAGCTGCTCGAGCACGCGCCGTACTGCGAGCGGGACCTGCACGGGCCGAGCGCGCCCGAGGTGCGCGAGGAGACCGACGTGGAGGTCCTCGTCAAGCACCGGGGGTCCGGTCCCGGTGGCCTGGCCGGCACGGTCCACGTCGTGCCGCGGCACCCGTTCGACGTCGTCGGCTGGGACGGCTGCCTGTACCCGTACACGTTCAACGTCGCCGACTTCGAGCCGGTCACGGGCCGCGTGCACCAGCCGCCGCCGGTCCACCAGGTCTTCGAGGGGTGGAACTTCGTCGTCTGCAACTTCGTGCCTCGCAAGGTCGACTACCACCCGCTCGCGGTGCCGGTGCCGTACTACCACTCCAACGTCGACAGCGACGAGATCATGTTCTACGTCGACGGCGACTACGAGGCGCGCAAGGGCTCCGGCATCGCGAAGGGCTCGGTGACGGTCCACCCGGGCGGGCACAGCCACGGCCCCCAGCCCGCCGCGATCGAGGCCTCGCTGGGCGCCGAGCGCTTCGACGAGCTGGCTGTCATGGTGGACACGTTCCGCCCGCTCGAGCTGGGGGAGGCCGCGCGGGCGAGCGACGACGGCCGCTACGCGTGGACGTGGAGCGGTCGGGGACCCGAGGGGGAGCTGTGACGGACACGACGAGGCCGCTGCTGCGGCGGCTGCTCGACGACGCCGCCATGTTCCCGCCGGGCAACGCCGGGCCGCGGGACGCCGTCGCCGCACGCGCGATGTACGAGGACAGCTGGTTCGCCCCGCTGCTCGGGGACTTCGTCGTGCGCGCGGACCGGGTGCCGGAGCTGCTCGCGGCGCTCCGGCTGGCCGGCGACGACGGCCCCCGCGAGCCGCTGCCCGTCGCCGTGGTGGTGCCGGGCGGCCTCGACGACGTCGCCGCGGCCGTGCGCGCCGGGGACGACCCGGCCCTGCGGCTCGCGGGCGTCGAGGTGCCGCTCGGCGCCGCGGCGCCCGACACCGTGCTGCTGCTGCGCACCGGCATGGAGGTGCCCGACGGCGTCGCGCTCGTCGTGGAGCCCTCGCCCGGGCTCGACCCCGCCGCCACCATGCCCGTGCTCGGCGAGGCGGGCGTGCACGCGAAGCTCCGCACGGGCGGGGTGACGTCGGCGGGCTTCCCGGCGACGCAGGTGGTCGCGCGGTTCGTGCGGGAGGCCGTCCGGGCGGGCGTGCCGTTCAAGGCGACGGCCGGCCTGCACAACGCGCTGCGGCACCGTGACGAGGACACGGGCTTCGAGCACCACGGCTTCCTCAACCTGCTCGCCGGGACCGCGGCGGCCCTGCTGCACGACGCGGACGAGGACGACGTGCACCGGCTCGTGACCGCGACGGCGCCCGAGCCGCTGCTCGACCTCCTCGAGCCCCTCGACGAGGCGCAGCAGGCGGCCGTGCGGGCCGCCTTCACGTCGTTCGGCACGTGCTCGACCGTCGAGCCGGTCGAGGACCTCGCCGGTCTCGGGCTCCTGCACCGCCCGGGCGTGGGGCTCGTCGGCGCCGGCGCGTGAGCGCCGAGCCGGCGGACCCCTGGGACGCGACCGACGCCGACGGGCTCTTCGGCCCGCAGACGCTCGCCCACGGCGTCTTCTCCATCCCCGGCCAGCTGCCGCGGGTCGGCGTGCGGCTGCACGACGCGGTCGTCGACGTCCACGCCCTCGCGGTCGACGACGGCCTGCCGTGGGCCGACACCCTCGCCGCGCCGGTGCTCAACCCCTTCATGGCGCTCGGGCCGGAGGCGTGGGCGGAGGAGCGGGAGTGGCTCGTCGGGGTCCTCGCCGACGACGCCGTCGACGCCGACCGCGTGCGCGAGCTGTCCTACCCCCTCGGCGGTCCGGCGCCGGTCGCGCTGCACCTGCCGTTCCAGGTCGCCGACTACGTCGACTTCTACTCCAGCCGTGAGCACGCGGCGAACCTCGGGTCGATGTTCCGGCCCGGCCAGCCCGCGCTCACCCCGAACTGGACGCACCTGCCGATCGGCTACCACGGGCGCAGCGGGACGGTCGTCGTCTCCGGCACCCCGGTCCGCCGTCCCGTCGGCCAGGTGCGTCCGCCCGGCGCCGTGGCCCCGCTCGTGCGCCCGTCGGCCCGGCTCGACATCGAGGCCGAGGTCGGCGTCGTCGTGGGGGTGGGCTCGACGCTGGGGGACCGGGTGCCGGTGGGCGCCTTCGCCGACCACGTGTTCGGGGTGTGCCTGGTCGACGACTGGAGCGCGCGCGACCTGCAGGCGTGGGAGTACGTCCCGCTCGGGCCGTTCCTCGGCAAGTCGTTCGCCACGAGCGTCTCGGCGTGGGTGACGCCGCTGTCCTCGCTGACCGCCGCGCGCGTGCCGGCCCCGCCGCGCGAGCACCCCGTGCAGGGCTACCTCGACGACAGCGCGCACCCGTGGGGCCTCGACGTGCACCTCGAGGTGCGGCTCAACGGAGCGGTCGTGTCCCGGCCGCCCTTCGCCGGCATGTACTGGACGGCGGCGCAGCAGCTCGCGCACCTGACGGTCAACGGCGCCTCGCTGCGCACGGGCGACCTGCTCGCCTCCGGCACCGTCAGCGGCGCGGGCGCCGACGAGCGCGGCTCGCTCATCGAGCTGACGTGGAACGGCGAGCAGCCGCTGGAGCTGCCCGACGGCACGACCCGCGCCTTCCTGGAGGACGGCGACGAGGTCGTCGTCTCCGCGTGGGCGCCCGGGCCGGACGGGTCCCGGGTCGGCTTCGGCGAGGTCCGCGGCGTCGTCGAGCCCGCCCGCCCGGTGCCGTGAGCCCGCGCGACCTGCCGACCGCGCCGCCGTCGGCCACGGGCCTGGACGCGACCGCCCTCCTGCGCCTCGTGCGCGAGTGGGAGGCCACCGACGGCCTCGAGCCGCACGCGCTCGCGGTCGTGCACCGGGGCGCCCTCGTCGCCCGCGCCACGTGGGCGCCGTATATGCCGGACGAGGACCGCCTCGTGTACTCCGTGAGCAAGACGGTGACGGCGTGCGCGCTCGGCCTGCTCGTGGGCGACGGGGCCGTCGACCTCGACGCCCGGGTCGTCGACCTCCTGCCCCACCTCGTGGGACCCCGCACCGTGCCGGAGTGGTCGGCGGTCACGCTCCGGCACTGCGCGGCCATGGCGACCGGGCACGCCGAGGACGCCGTCGCCGCGGCGTGGGCCGCCGACCCCGACCCGGTGCGGGGCTTCCTCACGGTGGCGCCCGCGCTGGCGCCGGGCAGCCGGTTCGTCTACGACCAGCCCGCGACCCAGGTCCTCGCCGCCGTCGTCGAGCACGTGGCCGGCGAGGGCCTGCTCGACCTCGTGCGCCGCAGGCTGCTGCGCCCGCTCGGTGCGGGCGAGGGCGCCTGGTCGCGCGACCCGACCGGTCGCGCGCTCGGCTTCTCCGGCTTCCGCTGCACGGTCGACGACCTCGCCCGGCTCGGGCTGCTGCTGGTGCGGGACGGCCGCCACGACGGTGCGGACGTGCTCCCGCCGGGCTGGGTCGACGAGGTCGTGCGCATGCAGGTCGCCACCGACGACCACGACGACCCGGCCGGCCCGGACTGGCTCCTGGGCTACGGCCTGCAGGTGTGGCGCTCCCGGCACGGCTGGCGGGCCGACGGCGCCTACGGGCAGTTCGTGCTCGTCGTGCCCGAGCACGACCTCGTCGTCGCGCTGACCGGCCAGACCGAGCGGACGCAGCGCCTGCTCGACCTCGTGTGGGAGCACGTGGTCCCGGCCGCCGTCGCCCCGGCTCCCGGCAGCCCCCGGCCGGGCCGGCCCGACGACGCCGACGAGGCGCTCGCGGCGCACCTGTCGCGCGTGACGCTGCCCGACGGCCGGGCGCGCGGCGGCGCCGTCCGTCCCGCGCTCCCGGCGGAGGGGGTGGGGCTCGACCCGACCGGACCGCTGCCGGGGGTGCGGGTCCACCTGGCCCCCGCCGGTGACGCCGCGGTGCGCTGCACGCTCCTCGACGGGGGACGGGACGGCGACGACGAGCTCGTCGTCGTCGCCGACGACGGCTGGTCGCGGCACCCGGCCGGCACCGGTGCGGTCGCCGCCACCCTGCTGTCCGCCGACGCCGGACGGGTCGAGGTGGAGCTGCGGCCCACGCACCTGCCGCACGCCCTCGTGCTGGACGCCGACCTCGTGCGCGGCACGGCCGCCCTCCGCTTCTCGACCGAGCCGCTGTCTCCGGTGCCGCTCACGCTCGCCGGCGTGCTGCGCCCCGACGGGGCGTGAGCGACCGGGCGCACTAGGCGGCGCTGCCCCCGCCCATGACGGCGAACCGCGCGCCCCACGGGTCCACGACCGTCGCCATGCGGCCGTACTCGGTGTCGAAGGGCCCGGCCGCGACCTCGGCGCCGAGACCCTTCGCGGTGGCGACGACCGCGTCGCTGTCCGCGACGGAGAAGTACGCGAGCCAGTGCGGGGGAGAGCCGTCGCCGGACAGCCCGCCGAGCCCGCCGAGCGGACGGCCCTCGTCGCCCGCGAACGTCCAGTAGTCGACCCCGCCCCCCGGGACGGCTTCCCACCGGTACCCGAACACCTCGGAGTAGAAGGCGCGACCGGCGGCCGGGTCGGGCAGCGACGCCTCGTTCCACGTGAGGGCGCCCGGCTCGTTGACGACGCCGCAGCCGACGTGGCGGCCCGCCTGCCACACGCCGACGACCGCGCCCTGCGGGTCGGCGGCGACGAGCATGCGGCCGAGGTCGCCCACGTCGAACGGCTCGGCGAGCACCGTGCCGCCCGCGGCGCGCACGCGGGCGGCCGTCGCGTCGGCGTCGGCCGAGGCGAGGTACGTCGTCCACGCCGGTGGGGCGCCCTCGGCGGCCGGCCCGATGCCGGCTGCGTCGTGCCCGCGCACCGCGCACATGACGTACCCGCCGTGCTCCGGCCCGGAGGCCGTCGCGGCCCAGCCGAGCACCTCGGTGTAGAAGCCGGTGGCGGCCTCGACGTCGGTGGCGCCGTAGTCGACCCAGCACGGCGTCCCTGCGGGCCACGGCTCGGTTCGCGTCGTCATGGGCGACGAGCCTGGCACCGGCGGCCGGACGGCGGAAGGCCCCGGCCCCCTGCGGTTGCGGGCGCGTCGCGCCGTCGTGAGGGTGTGCGGGTGACGCTCGCGCAGAACTCCGTCAACGCCGTGCCGCTCTCCGAGCAGGCGTGGGCCGTCGTGCTGTGGGTGACGGTCGCCCTGTGCGTCGCGTGGCTCGTGTTCGTCGTCGTCTTCACCCGCTACCGCGAGCACCACCGCCCCCGCACCACCGGCGAGGCGCACACCCGGGGGGTCGAGACGCGCGTGGCGCGTCGCGGGACCGCCGTCGTCGTCGGGGCCGTCGCCGTGCTCCTCGTCGTCGCCCTGCTGGTCTTCGTGCTGGGTCGAGCGGGTGACCTCTTCGCCTGAGAGGGCGGACGGGCGCGCCTCGCGCTCAAGTCCGGTCGCAGCGCCCCCGATCCGGACCGGGTGACCGACACCCTCGTCCTCGACGCGTCCGCCGTGCTCGGCGCGGGCCCCTTCCGGCTCGTGACCCGCAGCGACTTCGACGGCCTCGTGTGCGCGGTGCTGCTGCGCCAGGCCGGCCTCATCGACGACATCCTCTTCGTCCACCCGAAGGACGTGCAGGACGGGACGGTCGACGTCACGGGCCGCGACCTGCTGACGAACCTGCCGTTCGACCCGCGCGCGCACCTCGTGTTCGACCACCACCTGTCGGAGACCGTGCGCAACCAGGCGTCCCCGCGACACGTCATCGACCCGGCCGCACCGTCGGCCGCGCGGGTCGTGCACTCGTGGCTCACCGCCGCGGGCCACGAGCCGGCCGTGTCGGACGAGCTCATGCGCGCGGTCGACCAGGCGGACTCCGCGCAGTACGCGCTCGCCGACGTGCTCGAGCCGTCGGGCTGGACGCTGCTCAACTTCCTCATGGACAGCCGCACCGGGCTCGGCCGCTTCCGCGACTTCCGGGTGTCGAACTACCAGCTCATGATGCAGCTCATCGACCACTGCGTCCGCTACCAGGACGTCACCGAGATCCTCGCCCTGCCCGACGTCGCCGAGCGGGTCGAGCTGTACCGGGCGCAGGAGGAGCTGTTCCGCGCGCAGCTGCTGCGGGTGACGACGCTGCACGGCGACGTCGCCGTCGTCGACCTCCGCGAGGAGGACGTCGTCCACGCCGGGAACCGCTTCCTCGTCTACGCGCTGTTCCCGCAGGCCCGGGTGTCGGTCCACGTCATGTGGGGCCGCAACCGGCAGAACACCGTGCTCGCGGTCGGGCGCTCGATCCTCGACCGCAGCTCGACCGTCGACGTCGGTGCCGTGTGCCTCGCCCACGGCGGCGGCGGCCACGCGGCCGCCGGCACGTGCCAGGTGCCGCACGAGGCCGCCGAGCGGACGCTCGCCGACGTCGTCGGCGCCCTCCGCGGTCGCTGACGCGACCGTCCACCCCCCGCCCGTTCCCAGCCCGCTCCCAGCCGGCAGGAGGAGCGTCCCGCCCGCGCCCACCCCGGGCGCCCCCGCCCAGGAGGCACCAGTGAGCCCCACCCGCCACACCTACCGGACCGCGCTCGCCTTCACGCTGAGCCAGCTCGGACTCGTCTGCGTCGTGCTCGGCCTCGTCGAGCACGCCGTCGTCCCCGTCGAGACCGCGCTGCTCTTCGTCGGCATCCCGCTCTACCTCGTCGCGTCCGCGGTCGTCGTGCGCAACGCGGTGGTGCGCCCCCGCCCGGCCTGAGACCCGGCGGGGGCCGCACCTGCCGTCAGCGGGCCAGGAAGTCGACGACCGCCGCGTTCCACTCCTCGGGGTGGCTCACGTTGACCCCGTGCGGCGCGCCGGAGATGACGTGCAGGCTGCTGCCCGTCACCGCGGCGTGCGTGCGGGCGCCGGAGCCCTCGAGCGGGACGACCGCGTCCGCGTCGCCGTGCAGCACGAGGGTGGGCACGGAGATGGTCGCGAGGTCGTCACGGAAGTCGGTCTCGCCGAAGGCGGCCATGCAGCCGAGGGCGGCCTTCTTGTCGGCCTGCTTGCACAGCGCGAGCGCGTTCTGCCGCTCCTCCTCGCTGACCGCGAGCCGGCCGTCGACGGCGAAGAACTGCGTCGTGAAGTCGTCGTAGAAGGCGTCGGGGTCCTTCGTCAGCTGCTCCGTCATCTCCTTCGCCTGGCTCTGCGGCAGCGGGCCGTCCGGGTTGTCGTCGGTCTGCGCCATGTACGGCGGCACCGCGGAGGCGAACACGACGCTGCGGATGCGCTCGGCGCCGTACCTCGACAGGTAGCGCGCGACCTCGCCGCCGCCCATCGAGAAGCCGACGAGGGTGACGTCGCGGAGGTCGAGCGCCTCCAGCAGCGCCTGCAGGTCCTCCGACAGCGTGTCGTAGGTGTAGCCGGTGCGCGGCTGGTCGCTGCGCCCGAAGCCGCGGCGGTCGTAGGTGACGACGCGGTAGCCGGCGTCGGAGAGGGCGCCGACGTTGTGCGCGAAGGCTTCGCCCGACAGCGGCCAGCCGTGGATGAGGACGACGGGACGGCCGGGGCCGCCGTGGTCGTCCACGTGCAGGTCGACGTCCTTGAGCAGGCCGTGGTGGGCGGTGATCTCAGTCATGCCGACGAGGTCCCCGGCGCGTGGGCCGTCTACTCGGGTTCCGGGGGTGCGGCTGGTGTGAGGAGCCCGACGTTTGACCACCGGTCCCTCACGTCTCAGCCCGCGAGCCGCCCCCAGTCGCCGCGCAGCCGCGACCACGGACCCTGCGCGACCACGACCCCGCCGACGAGCACGACGACCCGGTCGGCCCGCTCCAGCGCGGCGCGCTTCGAGGTCGAGCCGACGACGGTGGTGCCCCGGTCCCGCAGGGCCTGCCACAGGTCGAGCTCGGTCTCGACGTCGAGCGCGGACGACACGTCGTCGGCGACCAGCAGCTCGGTCTGCGGCGCGAGCGCCCGGGCGAGGGCGAGGCGCTGCAGCTGCCCGCCGGACAGCCGGACGCCCTTGTGCCCGATGACGGTCGTGACGCCACCCGCGGAGGCGATGTCGTGGTCGAGCTGCGCCGCGGTGAGCGCACCCTCGACCTCGACGTCGTGACCGAGGTGGACGTTCTCCGCGATGGTCCCGGACAGGACCCGCGGCAGCTGCGAGACGTAGCCGACCTGCTGCGGGCGCAGGAAGGAGGCGGGGTCGGCGACCTCCTCGCCGTTCCACCGCAGCGAGCCGCGGTGGTCGACGATGCCGGCCAGCGCCCGCAGCAGCGAGCTCTTGCCGGACCCGACGGGGCCGACGAGCAGCACGAGCTCGCCGCGGCGGACCTCGAGGTCCACCCCCCGCGCGCCGAGGGTGCCGTCGTCGTGGACGGCGTCGAACCCGCGGAGCTCCAGCCGCTCCAGCGGCACCCGGACCGGGGGCGCGGGCGCGGGCGCCGCACCGGTCGACAGGTCGACCCCCGGCACCGGGAGGGTGAGGGTCGAGGTGCCCGCCATCTCCGTCGCGCGGCGCACCCACACCCGCGCCGAGGGGTACTTGGAGGCGATGGAGGCCGTCGTGAAGCCGAACCACTGCGCGGCCGCGAGCGTCGACACCGCGACGAAGGTCGCCGTCGAGGACAGGCTGCCGCGCAGGTACAGCGACCACGCGACGAGCGGCAGCAGGCCCGACAGCAGCGGCGGGGCGGCGCTCGCCCACACCGTCAGCCGGACCTCGCGGGCGAGCGTCGCGCTGCGGACGGCGTCGAGGCGGGCGAGGTACGCGAGCACGGCCGGCGTCGCGCCGGACAGCTTGACGGTGCGCGCGGCCGACAGCGCCGAGACGAGCGAGGACGCGAAGGCCGCGCGGCTCGTGATCGCCTCGCCGGCGAGGCGGTGCAGCGCCGGACCGAACGCGACCGCGACGAGACCGGACACGACCATCGTGCCGAGGAAGAACAGCCCGGGCACGACCGAGCCCGACACGACCGTCATGACGACGACGAGGAACAGCCCGAGCGCCTGGTCGTAGAGGTTGTCGGACAGGCTGACGACCCGCTCGGTGTCGCCGGTCTGCGCGACGACCTCCGCCGGCTGGTACCGGCTGACCCGGCGGGGCCCGGTCTGCCCGCGCAGCACGCGCAGCCCGAGCCGCAGCATCTGCCGGACCCACCACTCGGGGAAGCGCCGGAACGCGACGAGGCTCGTGGCGACGGGCAGCAGCAGCGCGGTGACGAGGCCGACCGTCGGCCACAGCAGCCCGCCGGTGCCGTCGACGAGGTCGGACCACAGCCACGCGAGCACCGAGCCGTCGAAGCCGAACACGACGACGACCGAGAACGCGGCGATGGCGACGAGACCGAGACGCGGGTCGTTGACGCACATGCGCAGCAGCTCCCGCCACGGCCGGGCCCGGGGCGGCGGCGGGGCGGTGGGTGGGTCGAGCCGGTCGTGCCGGTCGGTCGCGTCGGTCGCGTCGGTCGCGTCGGTCGCGTCGATCGGGTCGGTCGCGTCGGTCGCGCCGGCCGGCCACGGGGGCATCGGCGCAGCCGAGTCGAGTCCCAGCGCGGCCTCGGCGTCGAGGGCGAGGTCGTGGGCCCCACCCGCGCCGCCTGCGGTTGCGAGGAGCTCGGCGAAGCGGCGCGACGTCGCGAGCGGGCCGGCCTCCACCACGCGACCGCCGGCGAGCACGACGACCTCGTCGCACCGGCTCACCGAGGACAGCCGGTGCGCGACGACGATGCCGATCCGGTCGGCGAGCAGCCGGTCCGTCGCCGCCCGGACGCGCGCCTCCGTCACCGGGTCCATGCGGGCGGTCGCCTCGTCGAGCACGACGACCCGCGGGTCGCGGACGAGGATGCGCGCGAAGGCGACGAGCTGGGCCTGGCCCGCGGACAGCGTGTGGCCGCCCTCGCCGAGGCGGGTCTCGAGGCCGGCGGGCAGCTCGGCGAGCCAGGCGTCGAGGCCGAGCTCGGAGAGCACCGCGGGAACCCTGTCGAGCAGGTCCGGCTCGAACAGCGCGACATTCTCCGCGAGCGTGCCGGTGAGGATCTCGGTGCGCTGCGGGACGACGGCGACGTGGCGACGGAGCAGGTCGAGGTCGACGTCGACGAGGTCGGTGGCGCCGTCGCCGTCGCGCAGGAACACGGCGCCCCGGGGGACGGGCAGCGCGCGGGTGAGGACCGAGGACAGCGTCGACTTGCCCGCCCCCGTGCGTCCGACGACGGCGTAGGAGCGGCCGCGGCGGAAGGTGAGGCTCACGTCGCGCAGGGCGGGCGGGCCGTCCGGGTCGTCGGGGTAGCGGAAGGTGAGGGAGCGGACCTCGATGTCGCCGTCGCGCGGCGCGTCGCCGCCGGTCGGCTCCTGCGGGGAGTCGAGCAGCAGCCGGACCCGTGTCCACGCGCCCAGCGCGTTCTGCAGCTCGGCGACGTTGTGGGAGATCGTGCTGACCGTCCCGGCGAAGGCGAGTGCGAGCACCCACACGCTCGTAAGCGCGGCCGCGTCGAGCCGGCCGCTGCCGATGAGCACCGCGCCGGTGACGACGAGCGCGGCCATGACGAGCGACACCATGGCGAGCGCGCCGCACACGAGGTACGCCGACAGCCGCCACACGTGGCGACCCCGCTCGATGACCTGTGCGGCCCGGCGGGCGTACAGGCGCAGCACGTACGGCTGGGCCAGCGTCGTGCGCACGTCGTCCTGGCCGTGGACGCCCTCCTCCATGACGGCAGCGAGGTCGGACCAGGCGGCCTCCTCGCGCACGCGCAGCGGGCCGATGCGCAGCGCGAGCGGCCTGAGCGCGACGACGAGCACCGCGCTCAGCGCGGCGAGGGCCAGCCCCGCGGGCCACCACACGAGCAGCGCCGTCACGACCGACAGCAGCCCGGTGAGCAGCGAGGTGACGATGTGCAGGCCCTGGCTGCGCACGAGCGCGGCGGTGTCGTGCATGTCGTGGTCGATGCGGTCCAGCAGCTCCCCGACGGGCGTGTGCTCCAGGCGGGGCAGCTCCTGGGCGAGGGCGACGCGGGTGGAGCGGCGGCGCACGTCGGCGGCCCAGTCGGCGCTGAGCCCGGCGAGGACGACCCGGGCCACGAGCGCCGCGACGACCGAGACGGCGAGGCCGGCGGCGAGGCCGGTGAAGGCGGCGACGGAGCGGTCGACGAGCACCGGTCCGGCGAGCGCGGCCGCGGCGGCACGACCGCCTGCGGCGAGCACGACGAGGACGGCGACGAGGCCCGTCCGTCGCGGGGACGTCGCCCACAGGTCCGCGAGCAGGCGCACGAGAGCTCCCCTGTCCAGGTGGTCGGCGGGCCGGTCGTCCGACCCGGCCGCAGGACAGCATCCGCGCACGGCGCGGCCGCGGCAAAGGGGTTTCCCGGACGACGGGTCAGGAGTCCCGGGCGAGCAGGGCGCGTGCCGTGAGGGCGACACCGCGGTCGGTGTCGTGCTCCAGCTCGCGGAGGACGGGCCCCGTGGCGGGCAGGGGCAGCTCGGCGAGCGAGGCCGTGACGCGGCGCCGGACCGGCGCGTCGGCGCCGTCGAGTGCGGCCCGGAGCGCGGTGACGGCCGCGTCGGCGGGCACGGCACCCTCGCGCACGAGCCGTCCGAGGGCGTCGGCGGCCTCGACGTCGTCCCGCCCGGCCGCGACGAGGTCGACGAGCCCGGGCAGGACGTCGTCGTGGCCGGCCCGGGCGCGGGCGAGCAGCGCGCGCCCGCGCACGCCGGGGTCGTCGTGGCCGCCTGTGCGGCGCAGCACCTCGACCGCTCCTGGCGTGCCGAGCGCGGCGAGGGCCTCGACGGCGCGCCTGGCGCGCCCGGGACCCTGTCCGTCGCGCGCGTCGGACCCGTCGAGGGCTCGCGCGAGCGCGGACACGGCGGCGTCCCCGTGGGGTCGCAGCGCCCAGCGCAGGGACCCCGCCACGACGGGGTCGGTCTCGGCGAGGACCGACTCGACGAGCGTGCCGACGTCGGCGCCGGCCCGCGCGGCGAGGGCGGCCCGGTGCCGCCGCGAGCCGTCGGGGGAGTCGAGCCCGCGGACGAGCGCGGTGGTGCGGAGGACGTCGTCCCACGTGCCGGTGCCACCCGCTCGCACCCGGGTCAGACGCCGCAGCAGCTCGGTGTCCCGCTCGAGCCGGGCGCTGGTCTCGGCGCGCAGTCGCTCCAGCAGGGGACCGGGCTCGAAGCCGGGCTCGTCGAGGACCGTCGCCACGTCGCCCAGGCGGAGGCCGAGGGAGCGCAGCGCCTCGACGCAGAAGAGCCGGCGCAGGTCGTCGTCCGAGTAGTGCCGGTACCCGTTCCCGGTGCGTCCGGACGGGCGCAGCAGCCCGAGCCGGTCGTAGTGGCGGAGCATCCGGGCGCTCACGCCCGAGCGCTCCGCCACCTCGCCGATGAGCACGGTGCCTCAGGCGCCGTCGACGAGCGGGGCGCCGTGCAGGACGACCGCGCGGCGGGCGGTCGCCAGGGCGCACTCGTACCCGGCGTCCGGTTGGCGGGCGAGGTGCCGGGTGGCGACCGCGTGGGTGCGGACGGCCTCGTCCGGGTGCCCGAGCGCGCGGGCGAGCGGCTCCTCGGCGGCCTCGCCGAGCCCGACGAGCGCGCGGCTGAGGCTCAGCCGCACGTCGTCGTCGCCCCTGCCCAGCCGACGGGTGAGCTCCTCGGCGAGCCCGGCCTCCCGACCGGCAGGGACCAGCCGCACAGCCGTCCGCCACGCCGCCCGGGCGACGTCGTCGTCGGGGTCGTCGAGCAGCGCGAGGACCGCCGGCCACGTGCGGAGGTCGGCGACCTTGGACAGCGTGCGGACGGCCTGGCTGCGCGCCCGCGAATCGGGCGAGGCCAGCTCGGGCAGCACCGCGTCGACGACCTGGTCGGACCGGTGGCGGGTGAGCGCCCACGTCAGCATGTCGCGGACGAAGAAGTCCGGCTCGAGCTCGCAGCGGGCGACGAGGACGCCGACGAGCGCAGGGTCGGGGACCGCGCCGGCGCGCAGGGCGGCGGCCAGGCGGACCGAGGCGTCGGGGGCCTCGAGCGCGCCCGCGAGGGTGGTGCGTGTGCTGGTCATCGGGACCACCTCCTGCCCGCAGGGAAGAGGGTGTCACCGTGTCAGGGTCAAGCGGAGCCGTCCGCGGGCGGTACCGGCTGTCCGGGCCCGGGGCTAGCGTCGGCGCGACAGGGAACCGGGTCGGGTGCCAGGAGGGGTCGAGATGGCCGAGGTCGTGCTGTTCCACCACGTGCAGGGGCTGACGGACGGGGTCGCCGCGTTCGCCGACCGGCTGCGGTCGGACGGGCACACCGTGCACACACCCGACCTCTTCGACGGGCGCACCTTCACGACGCTCGAGGAGGGCATCGCGCACGCCCAGGGGGTCGGCTTCGGTCGGCTGCTGGAGCGCGGGGTCGAGGCCGCCGAGGGGCTCGGGTCCGACGGCGCGGTCTACGCGGGGTTCTCCCTCGGGGTGATGCCCGCCCAGCAGCTCGCGCAGACCCGTGCCGACGCACGAGGTGCGCTGCTGTTCCACGCCTGCGTCCCGCTCGGCGAGTTCGGTGACGCGTGGCCGACGGGGGTGCCGGTGCAGGTGCACGGGATGGACGCCGACCCGCTGTTCGTCGACGAGGGCGACCTCGACGCCGCCCGCGCGCTCGTCGCCTCGACCGCCGACGCCGAGCTCTTCCTGTACCCGGGTGAGGCGCACCTGTTCGCGGACTCGTCGCTGCCGTCGTACGACTCCGTGGCCGCGGACCTGCTGGTGGAGCGGGTGCTCGGCTTCCTGCGCGCCGTCTGACGGCTGGGGTGCCCGACGGCTGGGGTGCCCCTGTCGACCTTCGGGACATGCTTGACAGATCTGTGTCGGTAGATCCTTGACACTCATTCGTTT